>NZ_JBIRYZ010000011.1:0-283466 GCF_044390325.1 Streptomyces sp. NPDC018964 | reverse complement strand
AGAAGGGCGTCCAGGCTGGTAGTCACACACGAGCCAACGGGCGCCCTTCGCCATGGTCGCGGCCAGCACAAACATCGGACTCATTCATCTAGCGGGCCCCTACTCCTCGAACTTGCGGTAGGAGGCGTCGAGGTCGCGCACCTCGGCGGAGGCGTGCAGCCGCACGCCCTCGGCCGGCTTCACGTACTGCCGCAGCAGTTCCAGGACGGTCTCGGTGAGGCGGGCCTTGGTCTCGTCCGTGCGGCCGGGCAGCAGGGCGATGTGGACGTGCACGAGGGCGTGCCCGTCGGTGTCGGGGCCGACCACGACGTCCTCGGTCCGCCGGAACCGCGTCTTGCACGCCGGCGGCTTGGCGGCCGCGATGTCCACCACGGCGGTGTGCAGGTCCCGCGCGAAGGCGGGCCGGTCGAAACCGTCCGCCAGCCGCTCGGAGTAGTCGACGGTGATCTGCGGCATGAGCCCTCCTGATCCGGGTCGGGAGGGCTCACCCTAGCCGCAGCTCCCGACGGGCCTAGCCGGCGGTGGTGAACACCGCGACCGTGCGCGCCGGGACGGTGAACGTGCCGGACCCCTTCGCGTACGACGAGGTCTTCACGACCGCGTCCCCGCCCGCCGCCTGCACCGGGTGCAGCCGGTAGCCGGTCCCGGCGAGCGCGGCGATCCTCTGCTCCTGCCGCTCCGGCGTGGCGTTGAAGACGACGACCAGGTCACCGAGGGTCATCGTGATCACGCCGGGCGTCTCGTCCTTCCCGGAGAGCGGGAAGGCGAGCCGGGACCGCACCTGGGCGGCCGTGTCGAGGGAGAAGGCCTGCTCCGTCGTACGGATCCTCAGCAGGTCCCGGTAGGCGGCCGAGGCGCCGGTGATCTGCGGGCAGCCGACCTTCACCGTGCCGAGCAGGGGCTTGGCGTAAGGCCACTTGGCCTCGTTGTCGGCGGCCGGCGGCAGACCGCGGCCGAAGCCGTTGCCGTCCGCGCAGTTCCAGTGGATGGCGTTGAACCAGTCGCCGCTGTCGTAGGAGTTGCGGTCCAGGGACTTGGAGCGCAGCAGGTCGGTGCCCGCCTGGGAGAGGGCCGGACCCTGCGAGAGGGTGGCCGTCGCCATGGCGAGGACCTGCATCCGGGCCCGGTCGTCGGCGGACGTGTCCTTCGGCAGCTTGAAGGCGAGCGCGTCGAACAGCGACTCGTTGTCGTGGGCGTCCGCGTAGGCGAGGGCGTCACCGGGGGCGGCCGCGTAGCCGGCGGGGGCGCCGTTGTAGTCGACCTGGGAGCCCTTGACCTCCTTGCCGCTGGTGTCGGTGAAGGTGTAGTCGGCGAGGTTGCCGCTCAGGCCCACCTTGATCAGGTCCTGGTAGTGCAGCAGGCGGGCCTTCTGCTCGGCCTCGGTGCCGTTGTCCGCCGCGGAGTTGGGGTCGGTGTAGAGGCCGGAGGCGAAGCCCTGCACGCCGGGGTCCTCGTCGAAGGGGCCGCCGCCGCGCACGGCGTCACGGGCCCGGTCGGAGAAGGTGGCGATGCCGGTGCCGGCCATGTTCTTCTGCGTGGCCTGCACGAAGCGGGCGTCGTCGGCGATCTCGCCGAAGTTCCAGCCCTCGCCGTAGAGGATGATCTTCTTGCCGTCGACGCCGTCCTTCGCGAGGGTCAGCTCGTCCAGGGCCTTCCTGACCGCGAGGATGTTGGCCTTCGGGTGGTGGCCCATGAGGTCGAAGCGGAACCCGTCGACCTTGTACTCCTTGGCCCAGGTGACGATCGAGTCGACGACGAGCTTGCCCATCATGGCGTTCTCGGTGGCCGTGTTGGCACAGCAGGTGCTGGTGGCGACCGAGCCGTCGGCCAGCAGCCGCTGGTAGTAGCCGGGCACGATCCGGTCCAGGACGCTCGTCTCCGCCTGGCCGCTCGCGGCGGTGTGGTTGTAGACCACGTCCATCACGACCCGCAGGCCGTCCTCGTTGAGCGCCTTGACCATCTTCCGGAACTCGACCGTGCGCTCGGTGCCGTCCGGGTCGGTGGCGTAGGAGCCCTCGGGGACCGTGTAGTGGTACGGGTCGTAACCCCAGTTGAAGGCGTCCTTGGCGGCGGCCTTCGCCACGCACTCCTGCTGCTCGGCGGAGTCGGCCGGGTAGGAGGCGAGGTCGCAGTCGACGGTGGCCTGGTCGGACTTCCTCTCGGGGATGGTGGCGATGTCGAACGCGGGCAGCAGGTGCACGTACGAGGTGCCGGCCTCGGCCAGCTCGCGCAGGTGCCTGCTGCCGTCGCTGTCCTGGTCGGTGAAGGCGAGGTAGGTGCCGGGGTGCTTCGCCGTGCGGTCCGCGACGGAGAAGTCGCGGATGTGCAGCTCCTGGATCTGGGCGTCCTTGAGCGGTACGGCCTTCGGCTTGTCGTACGTCGACCAGTCGCGGGGCTTCAGGGACCGGTCGGCCAGGTCAACGACGAGGCTGCGCTCGGAGTCGGTGGTCAGGGCGACCGAGTAGGGGTCGGTGACCGTGTTGGTGGTGATCTCCTGAGTGCTCGGCGCCCACACCTTGACCCGGTACCGGTACTCCTCGCCCTCCCAGGAGCGCGGGCCGGTGACGGACCAGACGCCGGTGGCGTCGTCGCGGCGCATCCGGACGGTGCGGTCGCCGATCTCCAGGGAGACGTCCTGCGCGGTCGGCGCCCACATGGAGAGGGTGGGCCGGCCGTGGCGGAACACCGGGCCGAGCTTCGCCCTGGTGGCGCCGGCCGCGTAGAGGTCGTCGAGGACGCCCGCGATCTGCACGCCGGTCGCCGCGAGCACGGCGCCGTCGGCCGTGCGCTGGGTGGCGACGACCTGGCCGCGCAGGGCCTCGCGCACGCGGTCCCGGTCACGCGGGTCGACGGACCAGGCGGTGCCGTCCTTGAGGTGCGGGTACTTCGCCTTCTGGGCGTCGGTGAGGTCCGTCTTCGCCAGCCGGAGCCAGCGCGCGTCCCCGCTGGTCAGCTTCCCGTCCTGCACCGTGACGGAACCGGTGCGGGAGGCGAGGAGCTGGGTGGAGGCGGCGGCCTCGGAGCCGTCCCAGACGACGGTGTCCCGGTCGATCCAGACCGCCTTGGAGGTGGCCAGGTCGAGGGCCGCCGCCGAGCCGGCCGGCTGCGGCAGCAGGTAGTCCTCCTGGCCGCTCAACAGCCACACCTCGTGGCCGCTCGCCGTGAGGTCCAGCGACTGGTCGGTGGGGAGGTCCTTCTCGTCGCCCTTGTGGAGGATGTAGCTGAGGCTGGTGGCACCCTCGGCGAGCGGCACCTCGAAGACAGCGCCATAGGCATCAGTCTTCACCGGCTGAAGGGGCTTCGACCAGTCGGTGGGGTGCGCGGCACCGGTCCAGGTGTGCAGGCCCCAGCCGTCGTAGTTCCCGTCGGCACGGTGGTAGTGCAGTACGGCCTTGGTGGTGTCCTGGGCCGGGTGGTCGGGCCGTTCGGTGGTGACGGTCTCCTCGCCCTGCTCGATCCAGATCTCGCCGTGCCGGGTGACGTCGATGGTGCGGTCGGTGGCGACGTCCTTGTCGCCGTCCTCGTCGATGACGAGGAAGCCGACGTCGGACGCGCCCGGCTTGAGCTTGACGTACGCGAAGGCGCCGTAGGCGTCGCGGCCGGTGAAGGGGTGGCTGTCCGGCCACTCGGTGGCCTCGCCGTCGGCGAGGTCGCCCCAGGCGTACAGGCCCCAGTCGTCGTAGTCGCCGTCGGTGCGCTTGTAGTGGACGATCGCGTAGTCGCGGGAGGCGGCGGCGGGCGGCTCCTCTACGGGCGGGGTGCCGGTGGTGGAGGAGGCGAGGGCGCTCGCGGTGCGGCCTGCCGAGTCGATCACGACGGCCTTGTAGCGCAGGGCGGTGCCGGCGGGGACGTCCTCGCCGATGGTGTGGGTGACCTTGTAGGGGGCGTGGTCGGCGGAGCCGAGCGTCCGCCACTTCCCGTTGCCGGTCTGGGCGGCGAAGACGACCCGGTTGAGCTGTCCGCCCTCGACGTCGGCGGTGACCTCGACGGTGCCGGTGGCGCCCGCCTCGGGGGCCTCGAGGGTGACCGTGGGCTTCGCGGCGGGCTCGGCGAGCGGGCCGGACGCCTTGAGGACGATCGCCGAGCCCGCCGGGACGGTGACGGTGATCTTCCTGTCGGCGTCGCTGGTGACGGTGGCGTCGGTGCCGTAGAGGCCCTTGAACGTCATCCGGGCGGAGCCGGTCGCGAAGGTGGCCTTCCGTTCCTCGCCGGAGTTGTTGAAGGCGACGACGTACTCGGTGGTGTCCTTGCCCGTGCCGGTGCGGGAGAAGGCGTAGACGCCCGCGCCGTCGGCCGCGTACCGCTCCTGCTGGATGCCGTCGGTGAGAGCGGGGTGGGCCTTGCGGAGCTTGGCGAGGGCACTGATCCGCTGGTAGAGCGGTGCCCGCGTGTCGTAGGTGTCCTCGGCGTGGGTGCGGTCGCTGCCGATCAGGTTGTCGTCGAGGTAGTCGGCCGTACGCGAGGCGAACAGGGTCTGGCGGGCGTCCTTGTCGCCGCCGGCGCCGGTGAAGCCCTGCTCGTCGCCGTAGTAGACGACCGGGTTGCCGCGGCTGAGGAACATCAGCTCGTGGGCGAGCACGTCCTTCTTCAGCAGCTCCGCCTCGGACGCCTCCGGGTCGTCCTGGGTCAGGAACGTCCCGAAGCGGCCCATGTCGTGGTTGCCGAGGAAGGTGACCTGCTCATAGGCGTTGGCCCGGTCGGTCGTGTACTTGTGGTCGTCGCCGAAGACCGAGGCGAGCTTCTTCGCGCTGCCGCCCTGCGAGACGTACTGCCGCGCCGCCTCCTGGAACGGGAAGTCCAGCGTGGCGTCCAGGCGGCCCTGGGTGACGTACGGGGCGGTGACGTCCGTGTCGGCGGAGTACACCTCGCCGAACATGAAGAAGTCGTCCCGGCCCTTCTTCGCCGCGTAGGCGTCCAGGGCGGTGGCCCACTGGGTCCAGAACTCCATGTTGACGTGCTTCACGGTGTCGATCCGGAAGCCGTCGATGTCGAAGTCCCGCACCCACCGCTGGTAGATCTTCTCCATGCCGTCGACGACCTCGGGACGCTCGGTCCACAGGTCGTCGAGGCCGGAGAAGTCGCCGTACTCGGCGGACTCGCCGGCGAAGGTGGAGTCGCCCCGGTTGTGGTACATGTCCGGGTCGTTGAGCCAGGACGGGACCTTGAGGTCCTTCTTCGCGGCGGGCACCACCGGGGTGCGCGGGAAGGAGCCTTCGTCGACGCGCGGGAACTTACGGGAGCCGTCGGCGTAGTCGGCGTCGTCGAAGGGCTCGCCGTCCTTCGTCAGGTAGGGGAAGGCGCCCTTGGAGAGGTAGCCGTAGGACTTCTCCTCGTAGTCGACGACGTCGGCGGTGTGGTTGGTGATGACGTCGAAGAAGACCTTCATGCCCTTTTTGTGGGCCGCGTCGATCAGGGTCTCGAGGTCGTCGTTGGTGCCGAAGTGCGGGTCGACCTGGGTGAAGTCGGTGATCCAGTAACCGTGGTAGCCGGCGGAGGCGTTCTCCCCCGTCCCCTGCACGGGCTGGTTCTTGAAAATGGGCGCCATCCAGATGGCGGTGGTGCCGAGCCCCTTGATGTAGTCGAGCCTCTTCGTCAGGCCCTTGAGGTCACCGCCCTGGTAGAAGCCCTTGTCGGTGGGGTCGTACCCGGCGGCGAGGCGGGAACCGGTCAGTCCGCCGCGGTCGTTCTTCGCGTCGCCGTTGGCGAAACGGTCCGGCAGGACGAAGTAGAACTGCTCGCGGGTCAGGTCGTGCCGTGCGGGCGACGTGGCGAGCTTCGCGTCCGAGGGCGGTGCGGGCGGGGTCGCGGCACTGGCGGCGACCGGCTGCACCAGGGCGGCGGCGAGCGCGGCCACGGTGAGGGCGGCGACGCGTCCGCCGCGCGCGGTGCGGCGCCCCGGGGGCGCGGGCCATCTGGGTATCAAGGCGAGAACTCCTTGCGCTTACGGCTCGATTCGGGTCCGACCCCGCACGCCGCGGCACGGCCTGTTTCGGCCACGTCACCGGAGCGTCGGCGTGACCGTATCGCCGTTGAAAGCTTTACAGCAAGGGTTGTGAAAGTAACGGTAAGGACTTGCACGCGGACGCGGGCCGCGCCGCCGCCCCGTGAACGGCGGCGCGGCCCGCGCGCCTTCAGCAGGACGACTTGCCGGCGTACACCGCGAGGGCCGTGTGGGAGCCCAGGGTGGCGGTGAGCTGTCCGGAACCGTTCACGGTGACCGTGGTGTTGTTCTGGACGTCGCAGTACGTCCCCGCGGCCAGGGAGGTCTGGTAGGTGCGGGTCAGGGAGCCGGACTCGTGGTTGATGGCCACGAAGCCCTTGCTTCCGCGCCCGAAGGCGATGGCGTCGCCGCCGTTGTCCCACCAGTTGGTGACCGACTGGCCCCGGGTCGCGTTGCGGAAGGCGACCATGGACCTGATCTCCGGCCAGTTGTGCTGGCACTTCCAGCCGCTCTGCCAGCAGGCGTCGACCCGGCCGCCGTTGGGCGGTCCGGCGTCGTGGTCGGAGAACTCGTACCCGGAGTTGATGTCCGGGGCGCCGTAGGGCCAGGCCAGCATGAAGACGTTGGCCAGGGTGTAGGTGGCGCCGTCCTTGTAGTTCAGGGTGGAGCCGTTGCGCTCGGTGTCGTGGTTGTCGACGAAGACACCGGAGACGGAGCTGTTCATGTAGCCCCAGCCCTCGCCGTAGTTCTTCAGGTAGGCGAGGTTCTCGTTGTTGAAGACCCGCTTGAGGTCGTAGGCGTACCGGAACTCCTGGACGTCCCCGTTGCCGGTGTACTCGGTGGGCTGGACGGCCTCGCCGGCGCCGTGGATGACCTCCTGCTTCCAGTAGGCGTTCGGATTGCTCAGCCGGGACTTGATGTTGGCCAGGTCTGCGGCCGGCATGTGCTTGGCGGCGTCGATGCGGAATCCGTCCACGCCCAGCGACAGCAGGTCGTTCATGTACCGGGCGATGGCGCCGCGGACGTACTCCTCGCCGGTGTCGAGGTCGGCGAGGCCGACCAGCTCGCAGTTCTGGACGTTCCAGCGGTCGCCGTAGTTGTTGATCTGTGAGGTGCAGTTGTCGAAGTCGTACGAGGAGTACAGGCCGGGGTAGTCGTACTTCATGTACGACGAGCCGCCGGTGCCGGTGCCGCTGCCCGCGGACATGTGGTTGATGACCGTGTCGGCGACGACCTTCACGCCGGCCGCGTGACACGTGTCGACCATGCTCTTGAAGGCGGCGCGGTCGCCGAGCCGTCCGGCGATCCGGTAGCTGACCGGCTGGTACGACGTCCACCACTGCGAGCCCTGTATGTGCTCGGCGGGCGGGGAGACCTGGACGTATCCGTATCCGGCGGGGCCGAGGGTGGTGGTGCACTCGCGGGCGACCGAGGCGAAGTTCCACTCGAACAGGACGGCGGTGACGTCCTTGTTTCCGGGCGGGGACGCCTGCGCCCCGGTCGGGGTCATGACAACCGTGGCAGCCGCGAGCGCGGCGGCCACGGCGAGGGTTCTGCGTGCCATGTGGGATTACCTTCTTCATCGAAGGGTGTGGGGATACCGCTCGAGCAGGCTGAATCTTCTTGCAGAAAGCTTCAGCAACCTTGCGGCAACGCAGATGTTAGAGGCCCGCCACCCGAAAGGGCAGCGGGCCGTACCGACTTGAACGAAAAAAGTTGCGAGCCGGCCCTCAGCCCGTGGTCCACCACACGGTGGTGTCGGCGGGCACCTTCGCCTCGCCGGCCGTCTCCTCCACCTCACCGCTGGCGAGCAGGACACGGCCGTACGACGGGGTGGTCACCGACTCCCCCGTGGTGTTGGCGACGCACACGAAGTCGCCGCGCCGGAAGGCGAGGACGCCCTCGGGGGCGCGCAGCCACTCCACCGCGTCGCCGGCGCCCAGGTCGGCCTGCTCCCGGCGCACGGCGAGCGCGGAGCGGTACAGCTCCAGGGTCGAGCCGGGGTCACCGGTCTGCGCCTCGACGCTCAGCCCGCCCCACTCCTCCGGCTGCGGCAGCCAGCTCCCGCCGTCGCCGAAGCCGTACGAGGAACCCGTGCGCGTCCACGGGATCGGCACGCGGCAACCGTCGCGGAAGCCGTCCTGGCCCGCGCCCCGGAAGTACGCCGGGTCCTGACGCACCTCGTCCGGCAGGTCCACGACGTCCGGCAGGCCGAGCTCCTCGCCCTGGTAGACGTACGCCGAACCGGGCAGTGCCAGCATCAGCAGGGTGGCCGCGCGCGCCCGGCGCAGGCCCAGTTCGCGGTCGCCGGCCAGACGGATCTGGGTGCCCAGGCCGGCCGGGTTGGCGAAGCGGGTGGCGTGCCGGGTGACGTCGTGGTTGGACAGGACCCAGGTGGCGGGGGCGCCCACCGGGCGCATGGCGTCCAGGGTGCGGTCGATGACCTCGCGCAGTTCCGACGCGTCCCAGTGGGTGCCCAGGTACTGGAAGTTGAACGCCTGGTGCAGTTCGTCGGGGCGGACGTAGTTCGCGGTGCGCTCGACGGTCGGTGTCCAGGCCTCGGCGACGAAGATACGCTCGCCGCTGTACTCGTCGAGGATGAGCCGCCACTGACGGTAGATGTCGTGGACGCCGTCCTGGTCGAAGAACGGCATGACATCGTTACCCAACAGCTTGAGCTGCTCGTGGGATCCAAGGTCGGGGAGGCCTTCCGCCTTCACCATGCCGTGGGCGACGTCGATGCGGAAGCCGTCCACGCCCATGTCCAGCCAGAAGCGGAGGATGGAGCGGAACTCGTCACCGACCGCCGGGTGCTCCCAGTTGAAGTCGGGCTGCTCGGGCGCGAACAGGTGCAGGTACCACTCGCCGGGCGTGCCGTCGGGCTCGGTGACGCGGGTCCAGGCCGGGCCGCCGAAGATCGACTCCCAGTCGTTGGGCGGCAGCTCGCCGTTCGCGCCCTTGCCGGGGCGGAAGTGGTAGCGGTCGCGGGAGGGCGAGCCGGGGCCCTCGGCGAGGGCGCGCTTGAACCATTCGTGCTGGTCGGAGGAGTGGTTCGGGACCAGGTCGACGATGATCCGGAGGCCGAGGCCGTGGGCGTCGCGGATCAGCGCGTCCGCGTCGAGCAGGGTGCCGAACATGGGGTCGACGGCGCGGTAGTCGGCGACGTCGTAGCCGGCGTCGGCCTGCGGGGAGGCGTAGAAGGGGCTGAGCCACACGGCGTCCACGCCGAGGTCGCGCAGGTACGGCAGGCGGGAGCGGATGCCTTCCAGGTCGCCCATGCCGTCGCCGTTGCTGTCGGCGAAGCTGCGCGGGTACACCTGGTAGATGACCGCGTCCCGCCACCAGTCGCGACGCCGTGCGACGGTGGCGACGGCCGCGTCGGTCGTGGGGGTCGGGGCGGCGGAGTGCTGCTGGCTCATGTCGTCCTTGATACGAGTGCGGGCGGGTAAGCGAGTGAGGGCGGGCGGCGGGGAGACGAGGCGGCCGCGGGGGTCGGCGGGGTCTGGGGGTCCCCCCGCTCGAGCGAAGCCGAGAGTGGGGGAGGACACCCGCGGCCGCCTACCCGCGCACGTCAGGCGCGCGGGAGTCGTTCCACGGAGGGGGTCAGCCCTTCGTGCCGCCGGCGGTGAGGCCGGCCACCAGGTTCTTCTGCACGAGGTAGAAGAACGCGGAGACCGGTATCGCGATCAGGACCGCGGTGGCGGCCATGAGGTTGCGCTGTGCGTCGTGCTCGCTGACGAAGCTCTGCAGACCGACGGCGAGGGTGTACTTCTCGTCGTCGAGCATGAACGTCGTGGCGAAGGCGACTTCGCCGAACGCGGTGATGAAGCTGTAGAACGCGGCGACCGCCAGCCCGGGCTTGGAGAGCGGCAGGATCAGCCGTGCGAACGTGCCGAAGGGGGTCAGCCCGTCGACCCTTCCAGCTTCGTCGATCTCGAACGGAATGGTGTCGAAATAGCCCTTCATCAGCCAGGCGCAGTACGGAACCGCCGTCGAGCAGTAGACGAGGACGAGTCCGAGGTAGCTGTCGACGAGCTGAAGGTCCGAGAGGATCTGGTACATCGGGACCATCAGGACGGCCACCGGGAACATCTGGGTGAGCAGCAGCACCCACATGAACTTCCGGTAGCCGGGGAAGCGCATGCGGGAGACCGCGTAGCCGGTGGTGGCGGCGACCAGGACGCCGATGACCGTGGTGCCGAGCGAGACGATCAGCGAGCTCTTCAGCCAGTCGAAGAAGTTCGTGTGCTGCAGCACGAACGCGTAGTTGTCGAGCGTCATCTTGCCCCAGATGCCGCCGGGGCGCAGATAGTCGTCCTTGTCGGGGCCGAGGGAGAGGAAGACCAGCCAGGCGACCGGGAACAGCGCGATCAGGCTCGCCACGGTCAGCACGCCGTGCGTGGTGAGACGGGCCAGGGGGCCGCTCTCGCCGCGTCGGCGCGACGCGCGGGCCGGGGGCTTGTCGTCGGCAGGCCGGTCCGCCGGAGCAGTGGGGGTGACGGTGGATGTGCTCATGGGGACTCCTGCCTCAGATCGCGAGCTGCCGCTCATCGCGGTTCAGCCAGCGGCGGTAGAAGGAGGTGAAGACGACGAGGATGGCCAGCAGCAGCATGCCGTAGGCCGCGGACTCGGCGAACTCGCGCGGCTGCTGCCCGAAGCCGAGCTGGTAGGCCCAGGTCACGAGGATCTGTGCCTCCGGGGCGGTGTTGCCGAACAGCAGGAAGATGACGGCGAACTGGTTGAAGGTCCAGATGACGCCGAGCAGGACCACGGTGGAGCTGACCGAGCGCAGGCCGGGCAGGGTGACGTGGCGGAACCGCTGCCAGGCGTTCGCGCCGTCCATCTCGGCCGCCTCGTACAGGCTGGCGTCGATGGACTGCAGCCCGCCGAGCAGGGAGACCATCATGAACGGCACGCCGCACCAGGTGTTCACCATGATCGCGGCGAACCGCTGCCAGAAGGTGTCCTCCAGCCACGCCGGGGTGGGCAGGCCGAGGGAGTCCAGGGCGGTGTTGACGATGCCGGCGTCGGCGAGCATGAAGCGCCAGCCGAAGACGGTGACGAAGGTCGGCACGGCCCACGGCAGGATCAGGACCAGCCGGTAGAAGGTGCGGCCGCGCAGCTTCTGGTTGAGCAGCAGGGCCAGGCCCAGGCCGATGCCGTAGTGCAGGCCGACGCAGGCGGCCGTCCACACGATCGTCCAGAGGAACTTGGACCAGAAGCGGTCGTAGGCGGTCTCGCCCCACAGGATGTCGGCGTAGTTGTCGATGCCGACGAACTTGTAGGTGGCCTCGATCTCGTTGACGCCGATGGTGCGGGCCGAGTTCAGGCTGTCCGCGTCGGTGAGGGTGAGGTAGAAGCCGTACACCAGGGGGTACAGCACGATGACGCCGAGCACGAGGGCCACCGGCGCGATCATGGCGTAGGCGTACCAGTGCTTCTGGAAACTGCGCTTCAGGCGTCCGGCCGGCCCGGGGCGGGGCGCGCGGTCACCGCGGCGCTTGCCGGTCGCGCGGTCGATGGCGACTGTCATGGTTCGGCACCTTCTGGATGGTCAAGGGGTACGGCACACAGGCCGGCGGCCGCCGGACCCTCCCCTCCTGGAAGCGGGTCCGGCGGCCACGCGGGCGTTACTTGCTGAAGTCCGGCACCAGCTTGGCGATCGCGGTCTCCGCGTCACCGAGGCCCTTGTCCAGGGACTCCTTGCCGCTCGCGATCTGCGGGAGCTCGTCGTCCAGCGGACCCCACAGCGAGCTGTACTCGGGCAGGGCCGGGCGCGGCTGGGCGGCGGAGAGGACCGTCTGGTAGCCGGCGATGCCCGGGTCGGCCTTGACCCGGTCGGTGTAGGCGTCGTCGCGGGTGGGCAGCGTGGAGTTCTTCAGCGCGATGGTCTCCTGCGCCTTGGCCGAGGTCATGAACTTCACGAACTTCAGCGCGGCGGCCTGCTTGTCCTCGCTGGAGCCGGCGTAGACGGAGAGGTTGTGGCCGCCGGTCGGGGCGCCCGCCGTGCCGGTGGAGCCGGCCGGGACGGTGACGATGCCGAGGTTGTTCTTGTCCTTGAACGCGGAACCCTTGTAGAAGTTGGTGATCTCCCACGGGCCCTGGATGATCGAGGCGACCTTGCCGTTGATGAACGCGTCCTGGATGTGCGCGTAGGCGTCGGCGGTCACGTCGGCCTTGTGCAGGCCCTTGCCGTCGAAGAGGTCCAGCCAGGCGCCGTACGCCTTCTGGGCCTCGGCCGACCTCACGGTGACCTTCTTGGCGTCGGCGTCGACCATGTCGGTGCCCTCGCCGTACAGGAACGGCTGGGCGTAGTAGCCCGCGGTGGAGCCCCAGTAGCCGTCGACGCCGGTCTTGTCCTTGATGGTGGCGGCGGCCTTCTTCAGGTCGTCCCAGGTCTTGGGGGCCTCGACGCCGGCCTTCTCGAACAGGGCCTTGTTGTAGACGAAGGCGAGGGTGTCGGTGACCAGCGGGACGCCGTAGGTCTTGCCCTCGTACTTGGCCTGCTCGATCAGGTTGGGCTTGAACTTGTCCTGCTCGGCGAGGGCCTCGGTGCCGTCCAGCGGGAGGAGGAAGCTGTTCTTGGCGAAGGCGGGGGTCCAGCCGACCTCGGAGCGCAGCACGTCGGGGGCGCCCTTGGAACCGGCGGCGGTGTCGAACTTGTTCTGCGCCTGGTCGAAGGGGACGTTGACGTACTCGACCTTGATGTCCTTGTGGGCGGCCTCGAACTCCTTGACCAGGGCCTGGTAGGTCGGTGCCTCGTTGGTCGCGTTGGAGGTGTCCCACCAGGTGATGGTGACCGGGCCGCCGGCCGAGTCGCCGCTGTCGCTGTCTCCGCCGCAGGCCGTCGCCGCGAGGGCGAGGGACGCCACCAGCGCGGTGGCCGCTATGCCACGCCGCATGAGGTTCTCCTTGAGGGTGAAAGCCCGTGTGGTGCAGGTGCGGCCCCGTCATGCCGTCCTGCGAACTTGCCGACCGCGCCGTTGCCGCCGCCGGGCGACGTGAACGTAACAGCGCCGGAACTTTTCCGAAAGACCTTGCAGAAAAGTTTTGCAAGCACCGCCGAGAGTTATGCCGCCGTGACCTGTTCCCGACCGCCCGGCGACCCGGGTTTCCGCCCGTACGACGGGGGTTCGGACGGTTGTGCAAGACTCTGCAAGCACTTGCCATCCGTTGCCGCCGGGGGAATCATCGCTTGCGGACCGGACGCCGACCACGACTTGAGGACCGCGATGACCCAGCAGCCCGCAGCGGGCCGTTCGACGGCGCGCGCCGCGCGCACCAGGCGTCCGATCGGTGCGCAAGGGGAGAACCGGCGGCTACAGTCCCCTCCTGTGACCACACGCCTTGCCGATATCGCTGCCCAGGCGGGGGTGAGCGAGGCGACCGTCAGCCGCGTCCTCAACGGCAAGCCGGGCGTCGCCGCCACCACCCGCCAGTCCGTGCTCGCCGCCCTCGACGTCCTCGGCTACGAGCGTCCGGTGCGGCTGCGGCAGCGCAGCGAGGGCCTGGTCGGTCTGATCACCCCGGAGCTGGAGAACCCGATCTTCCCGGCGCTGGCCCAGGTCATCGGGCAGGCGCTGACCCGCCAGGGCTACACGCCGGTGCTCGCCACCCAGACCCCGGGCGGGTCGACGGAGGACGAGCTCACCGAGATGCTCGTGGACCGCGGCGTGGCCGGCATCATCTACGTCTCCGGGCTGCACGCCGACACCACCGCCGACACCCAGCGCTACGAGCGGCTGCGGGCGCAGGGCGTGCCGTTCGTGCTCGTGGACGGTTTCTCGCCGAAGGTGCAGGCGCCGTTCATCTCCCCCGACGACCGGGCCGCGATGGCGCTCGCCGTCACCCACCTCGTCTCCCTCGGCCACACCCGGATCGGGCTGGCGCTCGGGCCGAAGCGGTTCGTGCCGGTGCAGCGCAAGATCGAGGGCTTCGTGCGCAGCGTGCAGGAGCAACTGGGGCTGAGCGCCGAGACGGTCGAGACGGAGCTGGTCCAGCACTCGCTGTACACGCTGGAGGGCGGCCAGGCCGCCGCCACCGCGCTGATGGACCGCGACTGCACGGCGGTGGTGTGCGCGAGCGACATGATGGCGCTGGGTGCGATACGGGCGGCCCGGCAGCGCGGTCTGGACGTGCCGAAGGACATCTCGGTGGTCGGCTTCGACGACTCCCCGCTGATCGCCTTCACCGACCCGCCGCTGACCACGGTCCGCAAGCCGGTCCCGGCGATGGGCCAGGCCGCGGTGCGCACGCTGCTGGAGGAGATCGGCGGGACGCCCGCGCCGCACAGCGAGTTCGTGTTCATGCCGGAACTGGTGGTGCGCGGTTCGACCGCTTCGGCCCCTGGGGACCGGAATCGTCCCCAGGGTGGAGAGTAGGGCCTTGGGCGCACTGCCACAGGAGGAAGGAGCGGGCCTGCCCCCGGGGGAGCGCGTGCGGGTCGGACCCGACCGGAGGATGATCTGACCGGAGGTTCTTTTCTGGCAGACTCTGGCCCATGGGTGACACGACGGTGACAACGCTGGAAGGCCGGGAAGAGGCCGCAGCGCGCCCCGTCGCGGAGGAGACGGGGCCGGACCGCCTGCGCCGGCTGCGCGTACCACGCCGGCCCCGACTGTGGTTCGAGATCCTGCTGATCGCGGTGAGTTACTGGACGTACTCGCTCGTGCGCAACGCCGTGCCGGAACAGCGGGCCGAGGCGCTGCGCAACGCCGACTGGATCTGGCGGCTCGAGCAGCAGCTGGGCCTCGCCGTCGAGGAGTCCGTCAACCATGCCGTGAACTCGGTGACCTGGCTCGTCGTCGGCATGAACTACTACTACGCCACCCTGCACTTCGTGGTGACGCTGGGTGTCCTGGTGTGGCTCTACCGTGGTCATCCCGGCCGCTATGCGGCGACCCGCCTGGTCCTCTTCACCACCACGGGCATCGCCCTCGTCGGCTACTACCTGTATCCGCTCGCCCCGCCCCGGCTGATGAACGGCCAGGACTTCGTCGACACCGTCCTGGTCCACCACACGTGGGGGTCGATGGCCTCCGGCGACCTGAAGAACATGTCGAACCAGTACGCCGCGATGCCGTCGATGCACATCGGCTGGTCGCTCTGGTGCGGTCTGACGATCTTCGCGCTGGCCGCCGTCCCGTGGGTGCGGGTGCTGGGCCTGATATACCCGGTGGCCACGCTGGTGGTCATCGTCGCCACCGCCAACCACTTCTGGCTGGACGCGGTGGGCGGCGTCCTCTGCCTGGCCTTCGGCTACGGCGTCGCCCTGGTCTGGTACGGCCGGCAGCCGTACGCCCTGCCGCGGCGGCCGGCCGTACCGGAGGAACCGGGGCCCGCCCGGGTTCCGGTGCCGAAGCAGGGATGACCCGGGGTCACGACCCCCCGTAGAACAGCTCCTCCACCACACTTCGCGCCCGCCGGGCCGTACGCCGGTACGCGTCGAGCATGTCGCCGGCGTGACCGGGGCCGTAGCCCAGGTAGCGGCCGACGGCGCCCAGTTCGCGGGGCACGGTGGGGAAGGTGTCCCCGGCCCGGCCCCGGACCAGCATCACCGCGTTGCGCACGCGGGTGGCGAGCACCCAGGCCTCGTCGAGGACGGCGGCGTCGTCCTCGGAGATCAGTCCGGCCGCGCGGGCGGCGGCCAGCGCCTGCCGCGTGCGGGTGGTGCGCAGGCCCGGCTCCCGCGCGCCGTGCCGCAGCTGGAGCAGCTGCACGGTCCACTCCACGTCGGACAGTCCGCCCGGACCGAGCTTGGCGTGCAGCTTGGGGTCTGCGCCGCGCGGCAGCCGCTCGGACTCCATGCGGGCCTTCAGCCGCCGGATCTCCCGGACGGCCTCCTCGCCGAGCCCGGCGGCCGGATAGCGCAGCGGGTCGATCAGCTCGGTGAAGCGGCGGCCCAGGTCCTCGTCCCCGGCGACGGGCTCGGCGCGCAGCAGCGCGTGCCGCTCCCACGCCAGCGACCAGCGGCGGTAGTACGCCTCGTACGACCTGAGGGTGCGCACCAGCGGCCCCGACTTGCCCTCCGGGCGCAGGTCGGCGTCGACGATCAGGGGCGGGTCGGCGCTCGGTACCTGCAGCAGGCGGCGCATCTCGGCGACCACCTTGTTGGCAGCCTCCGCGGCCTCCCGCTCGTCCACGCCGTCGCGCGGTTCGTGTACGAACAGGACGTCCGCGTCGGAGCCGTAGCCCAGCTCGTGCCCGCCGAAGCGGCCCATGCCGATGATCGCGAACCGGGTGGGGAGGGTGTCCCCCCAGCCCTCGCGGACCACCGCGCGGAGCGTGCCGGCGAGGGTGGCGGCCGTCAGGTCGGACACCGCGCCGCCCACCAGGTCCACCAGGGCGCCCTGGTCGGCCTCGGCGGGCTGCGACTCGGTGCCGTAGGAGCCGACGATGTCGGCGGCGGACGTGCGGAACAGTTCGCGGCGGCGCACCCCGCGGGCGGCCGTGACGCCCTGGACGGCGTTGTCGGCGCGGCGGACGGCGGCGAGCATCTCCTGCTCCAGATGGGCGCGGGAGCGCGGTTCGAGCCCGCCGCCCCCGTCACCGAGCAGCGCCACCGCCTCGGGGGCGCGCATCAGCAGGTCGGGGGCGAGCCGTCCGGCCGACAGTACGCGGGCCAGGTTCTCGGCGGCGGCGCCCTCGTCGCGCAGCAGCCGCAGGTACCAGGGCGTCTTGCCGAGCGCGTCGGAGACCTTGCGGAAGGCGAGCAGGCCGGCGTCCGGGTCGGCGGAGTCCGCGAACCAGCCGAGCAGCACCGGCAGCAGGGTGCGCTGGATGGCGGCCTTGCGGGTGACACCGGACGCCAGCGCCTCCAGGTGGCGCAGCGCGGCGGCCGGATCGGCGTACCCGAGCGCGATCAGCCGCTCCCGCGCGGCCTCGGCGCTGAGCCGGGCCTCGCCGGGGGCGAGCGCGGCGACGGCGTCCAGCAGTGGCCGGTAGAACAGCTTCTCGTGCAGCCGCCGTACGACGGAGGCGTGCCGCTTCCACTCCCTGAGCAGGGTGGCGACCGGGTCGGTGCGCAGCTCCAGGGAGCGGCCCAGGCGGCGCAGGTCGGCCTCGTCCTCGGGGACGAGGTGGGTGCGGCGCAGCCGGTGGAGCTGGATGCGGTGCTCCATGGAGCGCAGGAAGCGGTAGGCGTCGTCGAGCTGGGCGGCGTCCGCGCGGCCGACGTAGCCGCCGGCGGCGAGGGCCTTCAGCGCGTCGAGGGTGGTGCCGCTGCGCAGCGAGGCGTCGGAGCGGCCGTGCACCAGCTGGAGCAGCTGCACCGCGAACTCGACGTCCCTGAGGCCGCCCGGGCCCAGTTTCAGCTGGCGGTCGATCTCGGCGGCGGGGATGTTCTCCACCACCCGGCGGCGCATCTTCTGCACGTCGGCGACGAAGTTCTCCCGCTCGGCGGCCTGCCACACCAGCGGCTGGAGCGCGGCGACGTACTCCTCGCCGAGCGCGGGGTCGCCGGCGACCGGGCGGGCCTTGAGCAGCGCCTGGAACTCCCAGGTCTTGGCCCAGCGCTGGTAGTAGGCGAGGTGGGAGGCGAGGGTGCGCACCAGCGGTCCGTTGCGGCCCTCGGGGCGCAGGTTGGCGTCGACGGGCCAGATGGAGCCCTCGACGGTGGTCTCGGAGCAGATCCGCATCAGGTGCGCGGCGAGCCGGGTCGCGGCGCGCAGCGCCTTGTCCTCGTCGGCTCCGTCCACCGCCTCGCCGACGAAGACGACGTCGACGTCGGAGACGTAGTTCAGCTCGTGTCCGCCGCACTTGCCCAGCGCGATCACCGCGAGCCGGCACAGGGCGGCGTCCTCGGGCGCGGCGGCCCGGGCGAGGGTGAGGGCGGCGCGCAGGGTGGCGGTGGCGAGGTCGGCGAGCTCGGCGGCGGTCTGGGCGACCTCGATGGTGCCGCAGACGTCACGGGCGGCGATGGACAGCAGGCAGCGCCGGTAGGCGACGCGCAGCGAGACCGGGTCGTCGGCCCCGGCGAGGCCCCGTTCGAACTCCTCGAGGCCCGGGTGCAGGTCGCGCGGCTCGTAGGTGACGAGGGTCTGCCAGTCGCCGGGGTGCCGGGCCAGGTGGTCGGCGAGCGCCTCGGACGCGCCGAGCACGCCGAGCAGCCGGTCCCGCAGCGGCTTGGCGGCTATCAGCGTGTCCAGCAGTTCCTGGCGGGCGGTGGCTCCGTCCTGTGCCTCCAGCAGCCGTACGAGTCCCTGGAGCGCGAGGTCGGGGTCGGCGGTGGCGCCGAGGGCGTCCAGCAGCACGGGGTCGTTGCGCACGAGCGTGAGTCCGGCGCTGTCGAGCAGCCGCTCGGCGGCGGACGGATCGGTGAAGCCGTGCCGCAGCAGTCGCGTGAAGGTACTGCTCCTGCGCCCCGGCGCCGACGTCATCCCCGGCCTCCCTCGTGCCTCGTGGCTGTGCCCGCCGCACATGCCCCGGATCAGGGTCGTACGGACATGACCCTATCCGGAGTACGGGACCCTGGCCCGGGGCGCGGTGAGACATGCCGGTGTCGGCGTTTCGGTGGCGCGGCGGACGTTTTTCGGATTCGGTGGGGGCAGCCGTCCCGCCGGACCGGGTGACGGTCCGGGCGACGCGCAGCCGATACGCCGACGAAGGAGTCGCTGTTCCATGGACATGACCCTCGAAGTGATCCCGCTCCCGGTGAGCGACATCGACCGCGCCAGGGACTTCTACCGGGACAAGGTCGGCTTCCACGTCGACATCGACCAGGAGGTCATGCCGGGCATGCGCATCGTCCAGCTCACCCCGCCCGGCTCCGGCTGCTCGATCGCGCTGGGCGACAGCATCTGGGAGATGAGCCCCGGCCCCACCCCGGTCCCCGGTTCCTACCAGGGGCTCCAGCTCTGCGTCGCCGACATCGGGGCGGCCCACGCGGAACTGACCGCCCGGGGCCTGGACGTCTCCGAACCGGTCCGGTACGCCGACGCGGACGGCGCGACCTTCATGTACTTCACGGACCCGGACGGCAACGGCTGGTCGGTCCAGGAGTACCAGCGGCGGGCGGCGGAACCGCTGCACAAGGTGCTGGGGGATCTCGCGGGGGCGTAGAACACACAAGTAGTAACTTGTACTACATAGAGACTACGGCCCGTGAATTCAATCAGAGGTCTTCCCGGATTCTCGCCGCGGCTGCGCGCGGAGAGACCGTCACGGTCACCAAGAACGGTGTCGCCGTCGCCCGCGTGATACCGATCACGGAGGAAGACGTCCCCGCCTACCCCACGGACCCCATGGGGGATCTCGACCTTCCCGACCTGGGGCTGCCCGACCTCGACGACGACGAGATCGAGGAAACGCTCAAGGGGATGGGAACGTGAGCCTCATCGCCATCGCCGACACGAACGCGCTGTACCGCCTGCTGGACCCCAGGCTGTCCGGCCATGAGGCACACAGGAAGTCCCTGGCCTCCATCAGCCACCTCGTCATCTCTCCCATGGTCCTGGCCGAACTGGACTGCCTCATCGCCACCAGGGCCGGCGCCGAGAAGGCCCTCGTGGCCGCCCGGTTCGTGGAACGCAATGTGGCCACCCGCCGGTTCGAAGTACCGCCCTTGAGCGCCCACCTGAGTTCCGCCATCGCCGTCGCGGAGGGGTACACGGACGGGGGCAAGGGCGTCGGGCTCACGGACGCGATGAACGTCGCCCTGGCCGCGGCCTACCACACCGGCGTCATGTTCACCTCGGACCTGCGCTTCCGCATGATCCGACCGCTGACCGGACACAAGGCGTTCCGGCTCCTGCCCGACGATCTGTAGCGCTCCCCGGACGACGGTGCCGAAGGCGTCGCCGTCCGGAGGCGGAGATCTCGGTCACGTCACGTCGTCCCGGTGCCGGCGCTCGCGCTCCTCCCGGACGCGATATGCCGAGGCGGTCCGGTGGGACGCCCTCGCGGATCGTCTCCGTCTCCGGCACTCCCCTGCGGGAGGCAGACGGGTGCTGCCCACCCCCACTCCCGATATCCGATCCCTTCATCACGTGTCATTCCAGGACAAATGGCGACCCGTTGTGTTAAGGGCGGCTTCGTGTGCTGACCGGCGCAGGCCTCCGGCATGCACCGGCCGGCCCGCAGGGAGCAGGAGCCGCACCCAGCACATCCGATGAGGGGAAGTCGCCGATGAGTGAGTCCGTACGAACCGGATCCGGGAGCACCGGAGACAAGGTCAAGGCAGAGACCTCCGCGACGGCCGGACAGGCCAGGCAGGCCGCCGGCCAGGTCGCGGGGACCGCGGCGGAACAGGCCCGGACCGTCGTGGGTGAGGCGCGGCAGCAGGCCGGCACGGTCATCGAGGACCTGCGCACCCGCGCGATCGACGAGGCCGACGGGCAGACCCGGCGGGCGGCCGGCACGCTGCGGCAGTGGGCGAACGACTTCTCGAACCTGGCCGCGCACGCCGAGCACGATTCGCCCGCCCGGGGTCTGGCGGCCAGGGCCGGCGACAAGGGACAGCGGATGGCCGACTATCTGGAGCGGCAGGGGGTCGAAGGCCTCGTCGCCGACCTCCAGGGCTTCGCCCGGCGCCGCCCCGGCGCCTTCCTCGGCGGCGCGCTGCTGACCGGACTGGCCGTCGGCCGCCTGGCGAAGGTGACGCAGACGGCGTCCCGGGCCGGCGGGGACGGGGACGGGCAGCGGCGGGTCACCCCGGCCCCGGCCTCCGAGGCCCTGCCGGCCGCTCCCCCGCCGGGGACCGCACCGCCCGCGCCGTCCGCTCCGCCGAGCCTCGGCACGCCGGGCCGCCCCTTCCCGGAGGCGTGAGATGGCCACGATGTCGCCACTGTCCCGGGCCCGCTCGACCGAGCCGTACGAAGGGGAACGGTCCGCGGGTGAGCTGCTGTCCCGGGTGACCTCCGACCTCCAGGTCCTCTTCCGTCAGGAGGTGGAGCTGGCCAAGGCCGAGGTCAAGGAGGAAGGAACCAAGGCGGGCAAGGCGGCCGGCATGTACGGCGGTGCCGGCTTCGCCGGCTACATGGTCCTGCTGTTCCTGTCGCTGGCGGCCATGTTCGGTCTGGCCGACGCGATGGACGACGGCTGGGCCGCGCTGATCGTCGCCGCGCTGTGGGCCGTCGCCGCGGCCGTGCTGTACCAGAAGGGCCGCGCGAGGATGCGCACCGTCTCGCCGAAGCCCGAGCGCACCGTCCAGACCTTGAAGGAGGACGCGGAATGGGCACGTCACCCGACCAAATGAGGGCCGAGATAGCGGCCACCCGCAATCAGCTGTCCGCGGACGTGGACCGGCTCGCCGACCGGGCCAGCCCGCGCCGCATGGCCCGCCGCCGCAAGGCGAGGATGCGCCGCACGGTGTCGGGCGTCCGTGACCGCGTCATGGGCACCGCCTCGTACACGGCGCACGGTGTCGCCGACACCGCCCGGTCGGCGGTCGGCTCGGTGCAGTCGGCGGCGGGCTCGGCGGCCGGCTCGGTGCAGGAGGGCGCCGAACGCGCGGCCGACTCGGCGCGCGAGGTCGCCGGTCAGGCGGAACAGGCCGTCCAGCAGACGCCCGAGATGGCCCGCCGCCAGACACAGGGCAACCCGATCGCCGCCGGCCTGGTCGCCTTCGGCGTCGGCCTGCTGGCCGCCTCGATGGTGCCCGCCTCCGAGAAGGAGCAGCAGAAGGCGTCCGAGCTGATGGAGCGCGGCGCCGAGGCGCTGGAGCCGGTCAGGCAGGCCGCCACCGAGTCCGCGCAGCACCTGAAGGAGGACGCCAGGGAGGCCGCGCAGAGCGCGGCCGCGGAGGTGAAGGACACCGCGCAGCAGGCGGCCCGCACCACCCAGGACGAGGCCCGCGACCAGGCCGGCCAGGTCACCGACCAGGCCAAGGAATCCGGCCGCGCCCTCAAGGACGAGGCCGGCCGCCGCTCCGGACCCGGGTGAGCGACGCGGCGGCCCTGCCTCCGGCGCCCGCACGGGCACGGAGGCAGGGCTTCGGCCGTCCGGTCCGTCAGCCGCTCTCCGGCTGGAAGTCGTGCGCGCTCCCGCAGTTGTCGCTCACGGTCACCGGCACCCCCAGCACCTTCGACAGGTACTCCCCCGTCGCCAGTGCGACCGGCCAGGCCTTGTCCCAGTGGGGATCGTCCGGGGGTGCGATCTCTATCGTGATCCCGGCCATGGCTTCTCCTCGTTCCCGCTCGCTCGGTCCACCGCAATGTAGGGCACGCCACTGACATCGGACGCCTGCGAACGTCACCGGTCGGCGTGTTCCGGAGCCCGTTCGCCCCGTCTCCCGGCTCCGTCCGTGTCCAGGGCCCCAGGACTCCCGGCGCCCCCGTCCCACCCTCACGGCGGCGACGTGGGCCCGTTTCGTGACGCGTCACGCCGACCGAGAGGCCCGGGGGCCACCGCGAGGGCGGCCCCCGGCATGTGTCAGCTCGCGTACGTCTCGAATTCGGCGATCCTCGGGGTGCCCGAGGCGCTGGTGATCTCGAAGGTGATCTTTTTCAGGGAGGTGGCGGAGAAGCCGATGACGCCCGTTCCGCTGCCGGAGGCCAGGACGGCGCCCGTGTCGTGGTTGATGACGCGGTAGGAGCCGATGGTGCCCGAGCCCGACGCCTCACGAATGTTGATCTTGGAGACCGTGGTGGCCGAGCCCCACTTGACCGAGACGGAGCCGGTCGAGCCGGACGGCGACCAGTACGTGCTCGTGCTGCCGTCGACGACGTTGCCGTAGCTCGTCCCGGAGGCCTTGGAGGAGCCGTCGGCGCCCGCGCCGATGCTGAGGTTGGTGCCGGTGGGCGGGTCCGTCGGGTCCGGGTCCGTCGGGTCGGGGTCGGTCGGGTCCGGGCTCTGCGGGGTGCAGCTGCCGTCCGAGACCTTCAGGCCCTTGTTGGCGCCCGCCGTCTGGCTCACCACGCTCGGCACGCAGGTGGCCGCGTCGAGGGTGTACGCGTACGGGATGCCGACCGAGGTGTTCGACGTCGGGTTCGGGCCGGCGGGGTTGTGGTCGCCCTCCCGCTCGGACCAGGTCACGTTGTCGAAGATGTTGCCGCTGACCTGCCAGTAGCCGGCCTGGTCGGTGTAGAAGGTGCCGAGGACGTCCTTGGAGTCCTCGAAGTAGTTGTTGTCCACCTTCGCGCGGGCTCCGGCACGGGAGTTGATGCCGGACTCGTTCAGGTTCCTGTAGTGGTTGTTGTAGATGTGCGAGATGCCGCCGCGCAGCAGGGGCGTACGGGAGTCGATGTTCTCGTACAGGTTGTGGTGGAACGTGACGTAGCCGTTCGATGTGTCGCTCTCGCTGGAGCCGATGAGGCCGCCTCGGCCGGAGTTGCGCAGGATGCTGTAGGACAGTGTCACGTACTGGGTGTTGTCCTTCATGTCGAAGAGGCCGTCGTAGCCCTCCGACTCACCGCCGGACGCCTCCAGGGTGGTGTGGTCGACCCAGACGTTGCGGACACCGCTTTCCATGCCGATGGCGTCCCCGCCGTTCGACGTGGGCGAGCCCGACTTCTTGACGTTCCGGATCGTCACGTTCTGGATGATGATGTTGCTGGACTCCCGGATGTGGATGCCCAGTTGGTCGAAGACGGCGCCGTTGCCGACACCGACGATCGTGACGTTGCTGATCTGCTTGAGCTCGATGACACCGGCGGCGGTGTTGCAGCTGTCGCCGGACACCTTGGCGGTGTTGCCGTGGTTGATGGTGCCCTCGACCTGGATGGTGATCGGGGTCGAGCTGCTGGCCCGGTTGCACAGGGCCTGGTGGATCGCGGTGCCGGTGGTGGCGCGGACCGTCTGGCCGCCCGCGCCGCCGGTGGTCCCGCCGTTCTGGGTCGCGTAACCGGTGACGCCGCCGGTGGCGGCGGACGCCGTGGAGGTGGACAGGGCCATGCCGGTCGCCGCCGCGAGGGCGCCCGTGGCCAGGAGAGCGGAGAGTCGTACGGCGGCTGATCGTCTCATTCTCGTCTCGCCTTTCGTACTCCGAATCGCACCGGATGAATGTCATGGGCATGACAGTTGGACCGATGAGGGAGGGCAGGGGTGGGCCGGACCCATCGGCGGGAAAGCGCTTTCTTCTGATCCGTCGTCGACAGTAGGGGCACGCCCGAGGGACTGGCAAGGTTCCGCGCAGTTACGGAACGAAGCCTTCCGATTCAGTGCGGTCCGCCGTCTCCGCGCCTTCTAGGACAAGACCTGACCTCAATGGCTCCTAGCGTGGTCCCCGACCGACGGAAGCACCCGGAAGGCGGAGATCATGACTGTGAACGAACCGGCCACCCAGGAACCGGCCGGAGCCCCGGCCGTCACCGGTGAGCGCGCCGACCTGCTGGAGACACTGGCCAAGCACCGGCACTTCCTGCGCTTCACCACCCGTGACCTCACGGACGAGCAGGCCGGGCTGCGGACCACCGCCGGCGAGCTCTGCCTGGGCGGTCTGATCAAGCACGTCACCTCGGTCGAGCGGAACTGGGCGGACTTCATCCTGAACGGCCCCTCGGCGATGGGGGACTTCACGGCCATGACCGAGGAGGACTGGGCCCGGCGGGCCGACGAGTTCCGGATGCTGCCCGGCGAGACACTGGCCGGCGTGCTGGCCGAGTACGCCGACGTGGCCCGCCGGACCGACGACCTGGTCGCCGGCCTGCCCGACCTGGAGGCCGCGTGGCCGCTGCCGAAGGCCCCGTGGTTCGAGCCCGGCGCGACGTGGTCGGCCCGCAGGACGCTGCTGCACATCATCGCCGAGACCGCCCAGCACGCCGGCCACGCCGACATCGTCCGTGAGTCCCTGGACGGCGCGAAGAGCATGGGCTGACCGCCGGGACGCAGGCGAGAGATCCGCTCCGAACCGCGCCTACAGCACCGGCAGGTTCTTGCGCAGCTCGAAGGCCGTGACCTCGGAGCGGTACTCCTCCCACTCCTGGCGCTTGTTGCGCAGGAAGAAGTCGAAGACGTGCTCGCCGAGGGTCTCGGCGACCAGGTCGCTGCGCTCCATCAGGGTCAGGGCCTCGCCCAGGTTCTGCGGCAGCGGCTCGATGCCCAGCGCGCGGCGTTCCGCGTCGGACAGGGCCCACACGTCGTCCTCGGCGCCCGGCGGGAGCTCGTAGCCCTCCTCGATGCCCTTCAGGCCGGCGGCCAGCAGGACGGCGTAGGTCAGGTACGGGTTGGCGCCGGAGTCGATGGAGCGGACCTCCACGCGCGCCGAGCCGGTCTTGCCGGGCTTGTACATGGGCACGCGGACCAGCGCCGAGCGGTTGTTGTGGCCCCAGCAGATGTACGACGGGGCCTCGCCGCCGGCGCCGGCCGTGCGCTCCGTGCCGCCCCAGATGCGCTTGTAGGAGTTGACCCACTGGTTGGTGACCGCGGACACCTCCGCCGCGTGCCGCAGCAGGCCCGCGATGAAGGAGCGGCCGACCTTGGAGAGCTGGTACTCCGCGCCGGACTCGTAGAACGCGTTGCGGTCGCCCTCGAAGAGGGACAGGTGGGTGTGCATGCCGGAGCCGGGGTATTCGGAGAACGGCTTCGGCATGAAGGTCGCCTGGACGCCCTGCTCCAGGGCCACCTGCTTCATGACCAGGCGGAACGTCATGACGTTGTCGGCCGTGGAGAGCGCGTCCGCGTACCGCAGGTCGATCTCCTGCTGGCCGGGGGCGCCCTCGTGGTGGGAGAACTCCACCGAGATGCCCATCGACTCCAGCATGGTGATCGCCTGGCGGCGGAAGTCCATGCCGACGTTCTGCGGGGTGTGGTCGAAGTAGCCGGAGTTGTCCGCGGGCGTCGGGCGGCTGCCGTCCAGCGGCTTGTCCTTCAGCAGGAAGAACTCGATCTCCGGGTGGGTGTAGAAGGTGAAGCCCAGGTCGGAGGTGCGGGCGAGCGCGCGCTTGAGGACGTAGCGCGGGTCCGCGAAGGACGGGGAGCCGTCCGGCATGAGGATGTCGCAGAACATACGGGCCGTGCCGGGGGCCTCGGCGCGCCAGGGGAGGATCTGGAACGTCGACGGGTCCGGCTTGGCGATCATGTCGGACTCGTACACCCGGGCGAAGCCCTCGATGGCGGAGCCGTCGAAGCCGATCCCCTCATCGAATGCCTGTTCGAGCTCGGCGGGGGCGACGGCCACCGACTTGAGGAAGCCCAGCACGTCGGTGAACCACAGGCGCACGAACCGGATGTCGCGCTCCTCCAACGTCCGGAGCACAAACTCCTGTTGCTTGTCCATCTTCCGCTTCCCCATCCTTGCCGGTCGGGCCGCCTGTCCGTTCCCACGGCCCCGGGGGGCGGCCGGGCGTCCCGAGCATCCCACCACACCAGCGTTTCATACGCGTTGCCGACCTCGATCGGCCGGCTTGCCGCGGCCTGAACGCCTCGCACACGACAGGTGTACCGCTCCGGGGCCCATCTTGCCCGTTCGGGCCGGCATCCGTAACGGGCGGCTCGCGACCGACGGCTCACGGCCGGCGGGCCGTGAGCCCGGCGGGCTCACGGCCTCGGGGAGATACCCAGCAGGAGGGGGCCCGTGGGGGACGTGACGATGTCCGCCACCGTGACCGGGTCCAGCGAGGCGAAGAACGCCTCCTGGGCCCGGCGCAGGGCGCCGCGCAGCCGGCAGGCCGAGCTCAGCGGACAGGGGGACGAGGTGGCGGTGCCCTCGCAGTCGACGACGTCTCCCTCGCCCTCGAAGGCCCGGACCAGGGCGCCCACCGAGGCGGTGCGGCCCTCCTCCGTGAGCGCGAGGCCGCCTCCCCTGCCGCGACGGGCCGTGAGCAGGCCCATGCGCTGGAGCTCGGCGACGACCTTCGCGGCGTGGGTGTAGGGCACGTCCATGGCTTCCGAGACGTCGCGCGTCGTCGGGTTGGAGTCGCCGGCCACGGCGAGGCGCATGAGGACCCGGAGGGCCAGGTCGGTGGAGCGGAGGAGCCGCATACCACGCAGCGTATGTAATGCGCATTCGGGATTCAAATATTCGGCGTGAAGAACGCGTGCGGAGGGGGTGCGCAGGTCCTCGATGACCGTGCCGGCCTGCTGCCGCGCCCCACCCACGACGGTCCGGGCCGGATTCCCGCGTCCCCTACGGTTCGCCCCGCCCTCCCCATTACGATCAGTTGATCCGTTCGTCACACTCTTCCTCTCCCGAAGGGCACTCCCATGGGCTCCGCCAAGAAGAGCAGCGCGTCACGTTCGGCGCGGATAGAGGAGATGCGGCGCGCCGAGAAGGCCCGCGAGCGCCGCAACCGGCTCCTCGTCATCGCCGCCGCCGTGGTGGTCGTCGCCGGACTCGTCGCCGGCAGTGTGGTGCTCGTCCAGTCCCAGTCGGACGACGACGGCGGCGGCAGCACGGCCGCCGACTCGAAGGGCTCGGGTACGTTCGTCACGGATGCCGACGGCGTGCGGAAGTGGAAGGGCGAACTGGGGCGCACCCACGTGACCAAGTCCGTCGACTACCCCGTCTCGCCCCCGGTCGGCGGTGACCACAACCCGGTGTGGATGAACTGCGACGGGGACGTCTACACCGACGAGATCGACAACACCAACGCCGTGCACTCGCTGGAGCACGGCGCCGTGTGGGTGACGTACAACTCCTCGGCCGACGAGGCGGACGTCGAGGCGCTCGCGGCGAAGGTGAAGAAGACGCCGTACACGCTGATGAGCCCGGTGGACGGCCAGAAGGACCCGATCATGCTGTCCGCCTGGGGACACCAGCGGACGGTGACCGGGGCGGAGGATCCGAACGTGGACGCGTTCTTCGAGAAGTTCGTCCAGGGGAAGCAGACACCCGAGCCGGGGGCCGCCTGCACCAACGGGCTGTCCGAGTGAGGCAGGCGGGACTGATCGCGGGGGCCGCGGCCCTGGCACTGGTCGCGGCCGGGGCGATCACCTACGCGGTGGCCGGGGACGAGGGCTCCGCGGACCCCACGGTCCCGTCCGCGAGGTCCGCGGACGCCGGGTTCGCCCGGGACATGGCCGTGCACCACCAGCAGGCCGTCGAGATGTCGTACATCGTGCGGGACCGCACGGACGACGAGGAGGTCCGGCGGCTCGCCTACGACATCGCCCAGACGCAGGCCAACCAGCGGGGCATGCTGCTGGGCTGGCTCGACCTGTGGGAGCTGCCCAAGGTGTCCGCGGATCCGCCCATGACCTGGATGGGGATGGGGGACACGGCCTCCGGCGAGGACGGGGCGCTGATGCCGGGGATGGCGACCGACAGCGAGATGAAGCGGCTGGGGTCGCTCGGCGGGGAGCGGGCGGAGGTCTTCTACCTGCAACTCATGACGGACCACCACAAGGGCGGGGTGCACATGGCCCAGGCGTGCGTCCGGGCGTGCGAGGTGGGGGCCGAGAAGCGGCTCGCCCGGACGATGGTGGAGGGGCAGGAGTCCGAGATCGCGCTGATGGCGGGGATGCTGGAGGAGCGGGGGGCGGCGGCCCGGCCGTAGCGGACGGGGCTCCGGGACATCGCGTCGCTTTGACGATTACACTGGGCCCGTGCCTCAACTACGTCTCGCCCTGAATCAGATCGACTCGAGCGTCGGCGACCTCGCCGGCAACGCCGACACGATCGTCCGCTGGACCCGGCACTCCGCCGAGCAGGGAGCGCACCTCGTGGCGTTCCCCGAGATGGCGCTGACCGGGTACCCCGTCGAGGACCTCGCCCTGCGGTCGTCCTTCGTGGAGGCCTCGCGGGCTGCGCTGCGCGCACTGGCCGCGCGGCTCGCCGAGGAGGGGTTCGGGGACCTTCCGGTGGTCGTCGGGTACCTCGACCGCAGCGCCGCCGCCCAGCCGAAGTACGGGCAGCCGGCCGGTGCGCCGCAGAACGCGGGCGCCGTGCTGTACGGGGGTGAGGTGGTGCTGAGCTACGCCAAGCACCACCTGCCGAACTACGGCGTCTTCGACGAGTTCCGGTACTTCGTGCCCGGCGACACCATGCCGGTGGTGCGGGTGCGCGGGGTCGACGTCGCCCTCGCCATCTGCGAGGACCTGTGGCAGGACGGGGGGCGGGTGCCGGCGGCGCGGTCCGCGCGGGCCGGACTGCTGCTGTCGATCAACGCCTCGCCGTACGAGCGGGACAAGGACGACACCCGGCTGGAGCTGGTGCGCAAGCGGGCACAGGAGGCCGGGTGCACGACCGCGTACCTCGCGATGATGGGCGGGCAGGACGAGCTGGTCTTCGACGGGGACTCGATCGTGGTGGACCGTGACGGCGAGGTCGTGACGCGCGCGCCGCAGTTCGCCGAGGCCTGCGTCGTGGTCGACCTCGAGCTCCCGGCGGCGGAGGCGGCGGCCGACGCGCCGACGGGGGTCGTCGACGACGGGCTGCGGATCGACCGGGTCGTGCTGTCGGAGGCGCCCGTGCCCGCGTACGACGCCTCGTCGTCCGGGGGGTACGCCGAGCGGCTCGACGACGACGAGGAGGTGTACTCCGCGCTGGTGGTCGGGCTGCGGGCGTACGTCGCGAAGAACGGGTTCCGGTCGGTGCTGATCGGGTTGTCCGGGGGGATCGACTCGGCGCTGGTCGCCGCGATCGCGTGCGACGCGGTGGGCGCGGAGAACGTGTACGGCGTGTCGATGCCGTCGAAGTACTCGTCCGAGCACTCGAAGGACGACGCGGCGGAGCTGGCGCGGCGGACGGGGCTGAACTACCGGACGGTTCCGATCGAGCCGATGTTCGACGCGTACATGGGGGCGTTGGGGCTGACGGGGCTGGCGGAGGAGAACCTGCAGTCGCGGCTGCGGGGGACGCTGCTGATGGCGATCTCCAACCAGGAGGGGCACATCGTGCTGGCGCCGGGGAACAAGTCGGAGCTGGCGGTGGGGTACTCGACGCTGTACGGGGACTCCGTGGGGGCGTACGGGCCGATCAAGGACGTGTACAAGACGTCGGTGTTCCGGTTGGCCGAGTGGCGCAACCGGGCGGCGGCGGAGCGGGGGCAGACGCCGCCGATCCCGGAGAACTCGATCACGAAGCCGCCGAGCGCGGAGCTGCGGCCGGGGCAGGTGGACACGGACTCGCTGCCGGACTATCCGGTGCTGGACGCGATCCTGGCGCTGTACGTGGACCAGGACCGGGGGGCGGACGAGATCGTCGCGGCCGGGTTCGACGCGGAGCTGGTGACGAAGACGCTGCGGATGGTGGACCGGGCGGAGTACAAGCGGCGGCAGTACCCGCCGGGGACGAAGATCTCCCCGAAGGGCTTCGGGAAGGATCGGCGGCTGCCGATCACGAACGGCTGGCGCGAAGGAGTGCGCGTCTGACGCGCGTCGGTGGAGTGCCTGCGGCAGCGGGGTTCCGTCCGGCGGGGGTGCGGGTCTTGTGCCTGCGGCGCCTGTGCGGCTTCGGTGGGGCGGGCGTGGCGCATGCCGCCGTTCCCGCGGGCAGTCGTGCCTCCCCCAGTGCCTTAAGGGCCTGGGAGGTACCCCCAGGGCGATGGGGGTCCCCCCGCCCGAGCGCAGCCGAGGGTGGGGGAGGGTGGGCGGTGGGGGTACCTCCCGCTCGAGCGGAGCCGAGATGGGGGAGGCACCCCGCAAGCGCCGGGCCGCGCGAACACCCCCCGGCCCACACCGACGCGGAGCACCCGCAGAACACCGGCCCCGGCAGCGCCGGGCACCCGCGCGGAGCGAAGTCTCGTGGGCCCGGTATGTCCGTCGAATGGCGTGCGGGTGAGGGGAGGGCGGCTGAGCTGTGGTTCTCAGTCGTCCTGTGGGGTGACCCGCACGCGGGCCGCGATGGGCAGGTGGTCGCTCGCCGTGGCCGGGAGGGTCCAGGAGCTCTCCGGTTCGGCGCCCTTGACCAGGATCTGGTCGATCCGCGCCATCGGGAACGACGCCGGCCAGCTGAAGCCGAAGCCGCTGCCCACGGCGCCCTGCGTGGAGCGCATCTGGGAGGTGACGGCGTTCAGCGCTCGGTCGTTCATCGTGCCGTTCAGGTCGCCGAGCAGGACGATGTTCGCCAGCGGCTCGTCGGCGATGGCCTCGCCCAGCGCGTCGGCGCTCTTGTCCCGCTGGCGGGCCGTGAAGCCGGCCTCCAGCTTCACCCGGACGGAGGGGAGATGGGCGACGTAGACGGCCACCCGACCGGCCGGCGCGTCCACCGTGGCGCGCATCGCGCGCTTCCAGCCGAGGCGGATGTCGACCGCCTTCACGTCGCTCAGGGGGTACTTGCTCCACAGGCCGACGGTGCCGACCACCTCGTGGTACTCGTACGTCGCCTTCAGGGCCCGCTCGTACGTCGGGACCGCCGAGGCCTTCAGTTCCTCGAGGGCCAGCACGTCCGCGCCCGAGGCGGCCACGTCGCGGGCGGTGGCGGAGGGGTCCGGGTTGTCGGCGTTGACGTTGTGCGTGGCCACCGTGAGGTCGCCGCCGCCGGTGTCGGTCTTGTCGGTGAGCAGGCCGCCGAAGAGGTTCAGCCAGACGGCCACCGGCAGGACCGTCGCGATCAGCGCCGTCGCCGACCTGCGGATCAGGCCGAGGACGAGCAGCACGGGGATCAGCAGCCCCAGCCAGGGCAGGAAGGTGTCCACCAGGCTGCCCAGGTTGCCGATCGCGTTCGGGATGCGGGTGTGGGCCAGCAGGACCAGCGCCAGCAGGATCGCGCAGGCGGCCAGGACGAGGCCGCGGCGCCAGATGCGGCGGTCGCCGCGCCAGCCTCTGGTGAGGCGTTCGCGCAGGCGCCGGAACCGGGTCGGCTTCGGCCCGGACCCCGAACCGCCGTTGTCCGTCTCCGTCATGTACGCCTGCTGCGCCATACCGTCGCCTCACAACCTGCCGTGCACGCCGTCACCCCGTGTCCGTAAAGACCCTAGGGGATGATCGGTTCCGTTCCTGCCGCCCCGCGACGGCCGTACGGGGGCGAGGACGCGCGGGGACGCGGGAGGAGTTCCGGACGGGGGTGGTGAAAGCGCCCTCTGTGACGAAACGCGCACCTCGCGGTCAGCCGCTGACGGGGCGCAGGCCCTCGAGGAGGATGTCGACCACCTGCTCGGCGAGGTCGTCCGGGAGGTCGGCGTCGGGGCGCAGGACGGTGCGGACGAGGAGGGGGCCCACGACGATGTCGTTGAGGAGTTCCATGTCGACGTCGGCGCGCAGTTCGCCGGTATCCCGGCCCCGGCGCAGCGCCTCCAGGCCGAGTCTGCGGCGCGGCACGATGACGGTGTCGTGGTAGGCGGCCCAGAGGCCGGGGCTGCTCTTCATCTGGGCGCGCACGTTGTACAGGATCGCCGAGGTGCGGCCCGCCAGGCCCCGTCGGCGCAGGGACTCCAGCAGGACCACGAGGTCGTCGCGGAGGGATGTGCCGGGGAGTTGGGGGTCCGGGGGCTCGGCGGCGCGCATGACGTCGACGAGGAGCTGTTCCTTGCCGCTCCAGCGGCGGTAGATGGTGGCCTTGCCGACGCCGGCGGTGCGGGCGATGCGCTCGATGGAGAGTTCGGCGAGGGGCACGCCGTCCTCCAGGAGTTCCATCACCCCCTCGATGACGGCGCGTTCGACCGCCGCGCTGCGGGGACGTCCCCGTGCGGGGCCGTCCTGCCGGGGGTGGGTGCCGGCCGGGCTCACGTCGTCGGGTCCTTTCGGTGGGCTGGGACGGTTCTCCCCCGTGGGTGGTGGGGAACGGTCCACCGCCCGGGGGTTCTCAGTCCGCCGCCGTGGCCGGTTCCCGCTTCCTCTCGCCCTCTTCGGGCGTCGGCGTGCGGCCGGGCAGGAACACCACGGCGACGATCGCGCACAGCACCGTGATGCCCGCTCCCCACAGCGCCGTGGTGTGCATCGCGTGCAGGAACGCGTCGTCGGCCGCGTCGGCCAGGGCCTCGCCGCGCGCGCCCAGCCGGTCCGCCACGGCCAGGGTGGCCTCGATGGACTCGCCGGCGGCGTGCCGTGTGCCGGGCGGCAGCGGGCCGAGGTCGTCCTCGATGCCGTCGCGGTAGGCGGTGGAGAGCACCGAGCCGAGTACGGCGATGCCGAGGGCGCCGCCGACCTGGCGGAAGGTGTTGCTCAGGGCGGAGGCGGAGCCGGCCTTCTCGCGCGGCAGGGCCTGCATGATGACGACGCTGACCGGGGTCATGACGTACGCCATGCCGGTGCCCATGAGGAAGAAGACGACTTCCAGCGTCCAGATCGGCGTGTCCGCGTCCAGGGTCGCGAACGCGGCCAGTGTCCCCGCGAGCACCACCAGGCCGGTGGCCGTGGTGGCCTTGTCGCCGAAGCGGTCCACCAGGAGGCGGGCCTGGGGCGCGAAGATCATCTGTGTGGCGGCCAGCGGCAGCATCAGCAGCCCGGTCTCCAGCGGCGAGTGGCCGCGCACGCTCTGGAGGTAGAACACCGCGAAGAACGTCACGCCCATCAGCGCGAAGAAGACCAGCGCGACCGAGGCGATCGCGGCGGAGAACACCTTGTTCCTGAAGTGGGTGACGTCGACGGACGGGTGGTCGCTGCGCTTCTCGAACGCCACGAACGCGGCGAGTACGGCGAGGCCTGCGCCGATCGTCGACACCACCGTGACGTCGGTGAAGTCGGCGAGCTGGCCGCCCTTGATGATGCCGTAGACCAGCAGGACCAGTCCGGCCACGGACAGGACGACGCCGACGGGGTCGATCCGGCCCGGGTTCGGGTCGCGGGAGTCGGGGACCAGCCACAGCATCAGGGTGACGGCGAGGACCACGATGGGCACGTTGACGAGGAAGACCGAGCCCCACCAGAAGTGGTCCAGGAGGATGCCGCCGGTGATCGGGCCGATGGCGATGGCCAGGCCCACGCCGCCCGTCCAGACGCCGATGGCCTTGGGCTGTTCGTCGCGTTCGAACACGTTCATCAGGACCGCGAGGGTGGCCGGCATGACAAGTGCGGCACCCAGCCCCATCACCGCGCGGAAGCCGATCAGCTCGGCCGGTGAGCCGGAGAACGCGGCGAGCGCCGAGCCGGTGCCGAACGCGACGAGGCCGCCGATCAGCATCTTCTTGCGGCCGAGCCGGTCGCCCAGCAGCCCCGCGCTGAAGAGCAGGCCGGCGAAGACGAGCGTGTAGGCGTTGATCGCCCACTCCAGCTCGCTCTGGGTGGCGCCCAGGCCGGTGGGGGCGGGGGTGGAGATCGTCTTGATGGCGACGTTCAGGATCGAGTTGTCGAGCACGACGATCAGCAGGCTCAGCATCAGCACGCCGAGGATCGCCCATCGACGCCGGTGCACGGCCTCCGGAACCCGGCGGACAGGGGTGGGGGGAGAAGTCATACGGTCCAGATTAGCCATTTTCGATACGGGACCGTCTCGTATCGAAGCGTTTCGACCGGTTCTCACCGGAATATCGCACGGCGGAACTCACAGGGAGACCTCTGGCCCTCGTCCGGGCGAGGTGCCACCATGGACGTGGTCCGGGGACGCCGTCAGGGCGCCTCGAGATGACGTGTTGGGAGACGGTTCAATGACGCAGCTCTCGGCTGCCCAGACCGGGACGACGTCCGGTTCCCCCTCCGGCGGAGCGACGCTGTACGGGGGCAAGGGCACGCGCCGTATCACGGTCCGTGACATCGCCGCCGCCAAGGAGCGCGGCGAGAAGTGGCCCATGCTCACCGCGTACGACGCGATGACCGCGTCCGTGTTCGACGAGGCCGGCATCCCGGTGATGCTCGTCGGCGACTCGGCCGGCAACTGCCACCTCGGGTACGAGACCACCGTGCCCGTCACCCTCGACGAGATGACCATGCTGTCGGCGGCGGTCGTCCGGGGCACCTCGCGCGCCCTGATCGTGGGCGACCTGCCCTTCGGCTCCTACCAGGAGGGTCCGGTGCAGGCGCTGCGCTCGGCGACCCGGCTGGTGAAGGAGGCCGGTGTCGGCGCGGTGAAGCTGGAGGGCGGCGAGCGGTCGCACCGGCAGATCGAGCTGCTGGTGGAGTCCGGGATCCCGGTGATGGCCCACATCGGGCTGACGCCGCAGTCGGTGAACGCGATGGGCTACCGCGTGCAGGGGCGGGGCGAGGAGGCGGCGCAGCAGCTGCTGCGGGACGCCAAGGCCGTGCAGGACGCGGGGGCGTTCGCGGTGGTGCTGGAGCTGGTGCCGGCGGAGCTGGCGGCCGAGGTGACGCGGACGCTGCACATCCCGACCGTCGGGATCGGGGCCGGGCCGGAGACGGACGCGCAGGTGCTGGTGTGGACCGACATGCTGGGGCTGACGGGCGGGCGTGTGCCCAAGTTCGTCAAGCGGTACGCGGATCTGCGTGAGGTCATGAGCGGGGCGGTGAAGGCGTTCGCCGAGGATGTGGTCGGCGGGACGTTTCCGGAGGAAGCACATTCCGTGCACTGAGCGTTCGCGCTGTCGCTGAGCCACTGTCGCACCACCGGCCGGCCCCGTCGATCTTCCCCCGTCGGCGGGGCCGGCGCATGTTCGGGCTGGGCGGGGGGTGTTCGCGCAGCCCGGCGTTTGCGGGGTGCCTCCCCCACTCTCGGCTCCGCTCGAGCGGGAGGTACCCCCATCGCCCTGGGGGTACCTCCCAGGCCCTTGAGGCACTGGGGGAGGCACGGCTGCCCGCGGATCGCGGGGCTGTCGGTGGGATGTCGGGGGTTTGTCGGTGGGGGGCGGCAGAGTCGGGGGCATGAAGCGAAACGACAATGACCTGGGGGGCGCGGGGAGCGCCGTCACCGTGCGGGGGCTGGTCAAGCACTACGGGGAGACCAAGGCGCTGGACGGGGTCGACCTGGATGTGCGTGAGGGCACCGTGATGGGGGTGCTCGGGCCGAACGGGGCCGGGAAGACCACGCTGGTGCGGATCCTGTCCACCCTGCTCACGCCGACCGCCGGACACGCCGTCGTCGCCGGGTACGACGTGGTCCGTCAGCCGAGGCAGCTGCGCCGGGTGATCGGGCTGACCGGACAGTACGCCTCCGTGGACGAGAAGCTTCCGGGCTGGGAGAACCTGTATCTGATCGGGCGGCTGCTCGACCTGTCCCGCAAGGAGGCCCGGTCCCGCGCCGACGAGCTGCTGGAGCGGTTCTCGCTCACCGAGGCGGCCCGGCGCCCGGCGGCCACCTACTCCGGCGGCATGCGGCGGCGCCTGGACCTGGCCGCCTCGATGATCGGCCGGCCGGCCGTGCTGTACCTGGACGAGCCGACCACGGGACTGGATCCCCGTACCCGCAACGAGGTGTGGGACGAGGTCAAGCGGCTGGTCGGGGACGGGGTGACGGTGCTGCTGACCACCCAGTACATGGAGGAGGCCGAACAGCTCGCCTCCGAGCTGACCGTCGTGGACCGGGGCAAGGTCATCGCGAGCGGCGGCATCGAGGAGCTGAAGGCCAAGGTCGGCGGCCGTACGCTGCGGATCCGCCCGGCCGATCCGCTGCGGCTGCGCCCGCTGGCGGACGCCCTCGACGCGCTGGGCGTCACCGGGCTCGCCACGACCACCGTGGACACCGAGCGGGGTGCCGTGCTCGTCCCGGTGCTCAGTGACGAGCAGCTGACCGCCGTGGTCGGCGCGGTCACCGAGCGCGGCATCACGCTCAGCTCCATCACCACCGAACTGCCCAGCCTGGACGAGGTGTTCCTGTCCCTCACCGGCCACCGCGCCGGTGCCCCGCAGGACACCGTGCCCGCCGGGACCCACGAGGAGGTCGTCGCCGTATGAGCGCCACCACCGTCACGACGGACCTTCGCGCGGACGCGCGCATCCCGCTGCGCGGGCATCTGCGCCACACCGGTGCCCTGGTGCGCCGCAATCTGCTGTGGATACGGCAGGACCCGGAGTCGATGTTCGACGCCGTGCTGTTCCCGATCGTCTTCACCCTGCTGTTCGTGTACGTCTTCGGCGGCTCGATCGGGCAGTCGCTGGGCGGCGGGCAGGAGGCGTACGTGCAGTACATCGTGCCCGGACTGATGGCCATGATGGGCATGAACATGGCCCAGGGAGTGGGCACCGGCTTCAACCAGGACTTCAACACCGGGGTCATGGACCGTTTCCGGTCGCTGCCGATCGGGCGCGGCTCGGTGCTGTTCGCCAAGATCTCCGTCGAGATGGTGCGGATGCTGATCGCCACCGCCATCCTGATGGTCGTCGGTGTGCTGGTCGGCTTCGACATCACCAACTGGCCGGGGCTGTTCGCGGCCGTGGGGCTGTCCGCGGTGTTCGGCTCGGCCCTGATGTGGATCTTCCTCACGCTGGGCGTGGTGATGAAGAACGCGCAGTCGGTGCAGGCGATGGGCTTCCTGGTGCTGATGCCGCTGCAGTTCGGCTCGTCGATCTTCGCGCCGACCCAGTCGATGCCGGGCTGGCTGGAGTCCTTCACCGAGGTCAACCCGCTGTCCGCGCTGGCGGACGCCGCGCGCGGGCTGATGGTGGGCGGCCCGGTCGCCCACGACCTGTGGCTGACGCTGGCCTGGTCGGTGGGGATCACGGCGGTGATGGCGCCGGTCGCGATCCACAAGTTCCGTACGAAGAGCTGATCACGCCGGTTCGAGCAGGGCGGCGGCCTCCTCCGGGGAGAGGCCGGCGCCCTCGGCGTACGCGGTGTCGTACGCCGCGTCGCCGAGCACCGCCCGGACCCGCGCCTCGGCGCGTGCCCGGACCTCGCGTTCCACCTGCCCGGCGTGGTGCTCGGGCGGCAGCCAGGAGTCGGCCGCGCCGAGGCAGCGGGCCGCGTCCGCCGCGCGCCGCCCGCCGTCGACTCCGGCGAGGGCGACGGCGCCCGTGGTGACGTACGCCGAACGCATGTGGGGTGCCATGGCGGCGGCCAGCGGGTCGCCCGCCTGCCGGATCGCCTCGCGGATGATCGTCAGGGCCCGCTCGTCGTTGCCGTCGGCCACCTCCAGCCAGCCCTCGGCACCGAGGATGAACGCGTCGAAGACGACGTAGTGCGCGATGCGGAACTCCTCGCGCAGCGCCCGCAGGTGCTCCCGCGCCTCCGCGGTGCGCCCGGTCGTGGAGAGCCAGCCGGTCAGGAAGAGCCGGGCGGCGGGCAGGGCCTCGGTGTGGCGGCCGCGCGTGTCGTCGATGACCTCGCGCAGCAGCCGCTCACCGCGCTCCGCCTCGCCCGCCTCCAGCAGCGCGCTGCCCAGCCGGGCGGTGAGGACGGCCACGTGGGCGCGGGCGCCGAGGCGCTCGGCGTGCTCGATCGCCGCTTCGTAGTCCGCGGCCGCGGCCTCGTACGCGCCGACGCGTTCGTGGGCCTCGCCGCGCGCGGAGTGGGCCTCGGCGAGGCCCCAGGTGTCGCCGAGCCGGCGGTGGATCTCCAGGGCCTCGTCGGCGTCGCGGCGGGCGTCGCCGGCCCAGTCGCTGCGGTTGGCCAGGAAGTTGGCGCGCAGTTGGAGGTTGGAGGCCAGCTCCCATTCGAATCCGGGGTTCTCCCGGCAGGTGCGGATCGCCGCGTCGACCACGTGGCGCAGCCGTTCCATGTCGCCGGTCAGCATCACGGCGAAGATCCAGAGCAGGCCGGGCGGCCGGCAGGCCTGCGGCATGCCCGGCTCGTAGGTCGCGCCGACGAGGCGCAGTTTGTGCTGGGCCTCGGGGGTCTGCCAGTCGTCGAGTTCGGTGTCCATGTGGGCCAGGTGGGCCAGGTGCACCCCGCGGCGGGCCTCGGCGAGGAGTTCGCCGGTCATCGGGGGCGGGGCGTCGGTGCAGCGTTCCCACAGCGGCACGGCGGGCCGCGACGGCTCGGTGAACGGGTCGGGGGCGAGGGCCATGACCTCGGTGCACCAGTTGCGGGCCTCGATGCGCAGGTCGCGCATCTGCCAGTACCAGACGAGCGACAGGGTGATGCAGAGGGCCTCCTGCTCGTCGCGCAGGGCGAGGGCGTGGCGCAGGGCCGTGCGTATGTTCTCGTACTCCCGCTCCAGCAGGGCGATCGCCTCCACCTGGCGCGGGCCGCGCAGCATCGGCTCGGTGGTGCGGGCGAGTTCACGGAAGTACGTCAGGTGCGCCCGTTCGGCCTCCGCGCGCCGGCCGGACTCGTCGAGGCGTTCTCCGGCGTACTCGGCGACGGTCTCCAGGAGCCGGTAGCGCATCTCGCCGTCGCCCGAAGGGGCGGCCACCACCAGGGACTTGTCGACGAGGGAGCCGAGCGCCTCGAGAGCGGCCGGTCCGCACACGGCCTCGGCGGCGGCGAGGCCGCAGCCGCCGGCGAAGACCGACAGCCGGCCCAGTACGTCGCGTTCGTCGGCGTCGAGCAGGTCCCAGGACCAGTCGACGACGGCCCGCAGGGTCTGCTGTCTGGGGAGGGCGGTGCGGCTGCCGGAGGTGAGGAGGCGGAAGCGGTCGTCGAGCCGGTCGGCGATCTGGCGCGGGGTGAGCATCCGCAGCCGGGCGGCGGCCAGTTCGATGGCCAGGGGCAGTCCGTCGAGGCGGCGGCAGATCTCCGCGCAGGCCGCCGCGGTGCCGGCGTCGGCGTCGGGGCGGAAGCCGGGGCGGGCGGCGGCGCCCCGGTCGGCGAGCAGGCGCAGCGCGACCGGCTCGGGCAGCGGCTCCACCGGACGCAGCAGCTCCCCGCGCACGCCGAGGGGTTCGCGGCTGGTGGCGAGGACGGTGAGGTGGGGGCAGCGTTCCAGCAGCGTCTCGGCGAGGTGGGCGACGGCCTCGACGACGTGTTCGCAGTTGTCCAGGATCAGCAGCATGCGGCGCGGTCCGCAGTGCTCGGCGAGGCGTTCCACCGGGTCGTCGTGCCGGTCGGTGACGGCCCGCATGCTCTCGGCGCCGGCGCCGTAGAGCACGGTCTCGCGGGCGCCGACGGCGGTGAGGACGGCCTCGGGGACGGCGTCGGGGTCGTCGACGGGGGCGAGTTCGGCGAACCACGCGCCGTCGGGGAGGGTCCGCCGCACGGTCTCGGCGGCCTCCTGCGACAGCCGGGTCTTGCCGGCCCCGCCCGGCCCGAGCAGGGTCACCAGGCGGGCGGTGGTGAGGTCGGCGCGGATGGTCTCGATGTCGGCCTCCCGGCCGACGAACGAGGTCAGCCGGGCCCGCAGGTTGCCGGGCGGCGCGTCGGCCCGGGTCGTGGGCGCCGGCTCGGGTTCCAGCAGCTCGGCGTGGAGCGCGCGCAGTTCGGCGCCGGGGTCGGAGCCGAGGCGGTCGGCGAGCAGGCGTCGTACGTCCTCGTAGGCGGCCAAGGCCTCGGCGGTGCGGCCCGTGGCGCGCAGGGCGCGCAGCCGCAGCGCCTGGAGGGGTTCGTCGAGGGGGTGGTCCTCGCACAGCGCGGTCAGCTCGGGCAGGGACCGCTCGGCGTCGCCGAGGGCGAGGGCGGCGGTGTGCCGGGCGCGCAGCACGTCCAGGTGCCGGGTCGCCAGGCGGGCCTCCTGCGCGGTGCGGTCGGGCAGGCCGGTGAGGGCGGGGCCGCGCCACAGGGCGAGGGCGTCGTCGAGGACGGCGGCCGCCTTCGCCGGGTCGCCGTCGGCGAGGGCGCGCAGGCCGTCGCCGGCCAGCCGCTCGAAGCGGTGCAGGTCGATGTCGTCGGGCGCGGCGGTCAGCCGGTAGCCGCCGTCGACGGAGGCGATCTGGTCCGCGCCGAGCGTCCGGCGCAGCCGCCCCACCAGCGCCTGGAGCGCCCCGGTGGCGTCGGCCGGCGGGTCACCGTCCCAGACCTCGTCGACCAGCAGGCCCACGGGCACGGTGCGCCCCGGCCGCAGGGCGAGCACGGTCAGCAGGGCGCGCAGCCGCGCCCCGCCGACCGGGACGGCGGTGCCGTCGGGACGGAGTGCCTGGGTGGTGCCGAGGATGCGGTAGCGCACGGGGTCCATTGTCTCCGGTGGTGGTGGCGGAGGTCACGGGGCCCGGTCGGCGTGGCCGGGCCGGTCCGCGTGGTCGGTGTGGCCGGCTCAGTCCGCGTGGTCGGTGTGACCGGCCCGGTCGACCCGGTCGTCGTAGCCCGGCGTGGTCGTCGTGGTCGTCATGGTCGTTCCCACCCTGCGCGGAACCGGCGGCCGACGCGAGACGTTTTCACCGTGCGCCCGGTACCGTCGGGCGGTCCCGTCCGCGCCCGGCTGTCCGAGGAGTCCCATGACCACCGCCGCCACCCGTCACAGCGACCGGAGGATCAGTCCGGTCTTCCTGGGGATCCTGGCCGTGACGGCGGTCACCGGGTGGGCCACCTGGACCGGGTTCGCGGAGCAGCCCGGGGTCGCCGTGTTCCTGTTCGTGACGGCCGCCTGGATCGTCTCCCTGTGCCTGCACGAGTACGCGCACGCGCGCACGGCGCTGCACAGCGGCGACATATCGGTCGGCGCGAAGGGCTACCTCACCCTGAACCCGATGAAGTACACGCACGCCCTGCTGAGCGTCGTGCTCCCGGTCGTCTTCGTCATCATGGGCGGGATCGGTCTGCCGGGCGGTGCCGTGTTCATCGAGCGCGGCCGGATCCGGGGGCGGTGGCGGCACAGCCTGATCTCGGCGGCGGGCCCGCTGACGAACGTGCTGTTCGCGGTCGTGTGCACGGCGCCGTTCTGGCTGGGCGCGCTGGACGGCGTGCCGGCCGCCTTCCGGTTCGCGCTGGCGTTCCTGGCGCTGCTCCAGGTGACGGCCGCGATCCTGAACTTCCTGCCGGTGCCGGGCCTGGACGGCTACGGCGTGATCGAGCCCTGGCTGTCGTACGGGGTCCGGCGGCAGGTGGAGCCGTTCGCTCCGTTCGGCCTGCTGTTCGTGTTCGCGCTGCTGTGGGTGCCGTCGGTGAACGGCGCGTTCTTCGACGTGGTCGACTCGCTGCTGAGGACGCTGGGCATCGACGAGTTCGACACGTACTGCGGCTACGACCTGTTCCGCTTCTGGCGGGAGACCAGCGGGTACTGCTCGGTCAGCCCGTGACGGAGCCGCTGCGCGCCGCCGCCCGCCCGCGCCGCGCGTAGTACCAGGTCATGTTGGACGACAGTCCCGCCAGCAGCACCCAGACGATGCCGATGAACACGCTGCCCCGCACGAAGGAGACGACGGCCGCGGCGACGGCGAGGAGGCAGACGGCGAGGGCGTAGAGGGCGAGGCGGGGCATGGCTGGGGGCTCCTGTCGGGGGACACTGCTGACACTGCTGCGGCACTGCTACGGCCTCCAGTGTCCCCCATCGCCTCATACGTCCGTGACGCGGAGCCCGGCGTGTGCCTTGTAGCGGCGGTTGACGGAGATCAGGTTGGCGACCAGCGACTCCACCTGGTGGGCGTTGCGCAGCCGTCCGGCGAAGATGCCCCGCATGCCCGGGATGCGCCCGGCGAGCGCCTGCACGATCTCGACGTCGGCGCGGGCCTCGCCGAGCACCATCACATCGGTGTCGATCTCGTCGGTCTCCGGGTCCTGGAGGAGGACGGCCGACAGGTGGTGGAAGGCGGCGGTGACCCGGGAGTCCGGGAGCAGCGCGGCGGCCTGCTGGGCGGCGCTGCCCTCCTCCGGCTTCAGCGCGTAGGCGCCCTGCTTGTCGAAGCCGAGCGGGTTGACGCAGTCCACGACGAGTTTGCCGGCCAGTTCCCCGCGCAGGGATTCCAGCGTCGTGCCGTGGCCCTCCCACGGCACGGCGACGATCACGATGTCGCCGCGCCGGGCGGTCTCGGCGTTGTCGGCGCCCTCGACGCCGTGGCCGAGCTCCTCGGCGGCGGCCCGCGCACGCTCGGCGGCGCGGGAGCCGATGATCACCTTCTGGCCGGCCTTGGCGAGCCGGTACGCGAGGCCCTTGCCCTGCGGTCCGGTGCCGCCGAGCACGCCGACGACGAGCCCGGAGACGTCGGGCAGGTCCCAGGGGTCCTTGGCGGGGGCCTTCGCGGGCTTCTGTGCGCTGTCACTGGCACTGTCACTGGAGGTCATGGCCCGACTGTACGTCCGTGGCGGCACCGCGTCCGGCGGGCGTGAGCCCGGTCACGCGGCCCGCGCCGTGTCCCCGGTTCGGGCGAACCCGGTTCGAACACCGGGACGTGGAGGGCCGGTCGGGGGAAGGATGCGGCCGCATGGATGCCGTACGGGTCGCGCTGTTGCGGGACGTGCTCGCCGGGACGGAATGGCTGGGCGCCACCCGGCACTTCGCGGGGGCGCTGCGCGGGTCGGTGGTCTCGCACGGGGGCGGGCTGCTGCTCGTGGGCACACCGGAGTACGAGCCGTGGCATCTGGCGGCGCACCTGGTGGACGAGGCCGCCTGGTCGGGCACGCCGGAGCTGGCCCCCACGCTCGTACGGCACGGTGCGCGTCCCTCGGACCCCGCGCATCTGGCGGTGGGCCTGGGGCGCCTGGCGGCGGCGCGGCGGGGTGAGACGCTGCTGGTGGTGGCGCCCGGGGAGGCGGCCGGTGAGGCGGCCGCCCCGCTCCTCGACCGGGTGTGCGACGCCCGCCGGGCCGGGGCGACGGTGCTGTCCCTGGGCCCCGGTGAGGGTGAGCTCCCGGCGATGGCCCACGAGGTCCTGCCCGTGCCCGACGGTTCCGAGCTGGACCTGGACACCGTGCAGCACCTGGTCAGCGCGGCAGCCGGAGAGGACGTCCGGCCGGCCCGCCGGGGCCCCCGCCGTTTCCGGGACCGGCTGTCGCGGCTGGCCGACCTGCTGACGGCCCCGCCGCCGACGCACTGGTAGCCGCCCCGGCGCGGTCGGGTCAGCCGTCGTCCCGCTCGCCCGCGGGGGCGTCGCGCCACCTGGAGTCGTTCTCCCACTGGAGGTTGCGCTCGCGGGCCGTCTCCATGGCGTGTTCGGCCTCGGTGCGGCTCGCGTACGGGCCGAAGCGGTCCTTGCCGGGGCAGTCGGGGCCCTCCTCGACCTTCTTGTGCTCCAGGCAGTAGTACCACTCGCCCGGTTTTCCGACCGTCCGCTTCTTGAACAGGGGCATGACCGGTTCCTCTCACCGTCGCGTCGTCTCACCGTCCCGCCAGGAAGATGGTCCCCCGTCGCCGCTGAATTAGACTCGCCGGCATGTCTGGCCAGTCGCTGCTCGTCCCTGGGGAGCTGTCCCCCACCCGTTCCGTGCCCGGGAACATCCGTCGTCCCGAGTACGTCGGCAAGCCCGCCCCGACTCCGTACACCGGTCCGGAGGTGCAGACGCCCGAGACGGTCGAGGCGATGCGGACCGCCGGCCGGATCGCCGCGCGGGCGATGGAGGAGGCCGCGAAGCTGATCGCGCCCGGTGTGACGACGGACGAACTGGACCGGGTGGCGCACGAGTACATGTGCGACCACGGCGCCTACCCGTCGACGCTCGGCTACCGCGGCTTCCCCAAGTCGCTGTGCACGTCGGTCAACGAGGTGATCTGCCACGGCATCCCGGACTCGACGGTGCTGCGCGACGGCGACATCGTCAACCTGGACGTGACGGCGTACATCGGCGGGGTGCACGGCGACAACAACGCGACGTACCTGGTCGGGGAGGTGGACGAGGAGAGCCGCCTGCTGGTGGAGCGCACCCGGGAGTCCCTCGCCCGCGCGATCAAGGCGGTCAGGCCGGGCCGGCAGATCAACATCATCGGCCGGGTGATCGAGTCGTACGCGAAGCGGTTCGGCTACGGGGTGGTCCGCGACTTCACCGGCCACGGCATCAACACGTCCTTCCACTCGGGCCTGATCGTCCCGCACTACGACAGCCCGCACGCGACGACGGTGATGCGGCCGGGGATGACGTTCACCATCGAGCCGATGCTGACGCTGGGGACCCACGAGTACGACATGTGGGACGACGGCTGGACGGTCGTGACGAAGGACCGCAAGCGCACGGCCCAGTTCGAGCACACGCTGGTCGTGACGGAGACGGGCGCGGACATCCTGACCCTGCCGTAGCCCTTCCGCGTCCCCCGGTCCCCTCGGCCCGCCCTCTTCCGGAGGGCGGGCTTTTCCGTGCCGTGGCAGAGTGGGCGTTACCGACACCCCGTCGGCAACCCATTGACTTAGGTAAGCCTAACCATAGAAGATCTGGATTCATGGACTCCTTCTCGACCCTCATCCGCACCGCCTCCCACGAGCAGCACGTGGAGGCGGAGACGTCGACGTTCATGAGCGATCTGCTGGGCGGCCGGCTGGGCGTGGACGCGTACGCGCGCTACACCGAGCAGCTGTGGTTCGTGTACGAGGCGCTGGAGTCCGGGGCGCCGAGGCTCGCGTCGGATCCGGTGGCGGGCCCGTTCATCCAGCCGGAACTGTTCCGCCTGCCGTCCCTGGAGCGGGACCTGGCCCACCTGCGCGGCCCCGACTGGCGCTCGACCCTGACCGCTCTCCCCGCCACCCGCGCCTACGCGGCCCGCGTCGCCGAGTGCGCCCGCACCTGGCCGTCCGGCTACGTCGCCCACCACTACACCCGCTACCTGGGCGACCTCTCCGGCGGTCAGATCATCCGCGGCAGGGTGGAGAGGACGTGGGGCTTCGAGCGCAAGGGCGACGGCGTCCGCTTCTACGTCTTCGAGGGCATCTCCAACCCGGCGGCCTTCAAGCGGGGTTACCGCGAACTGCTGGACGCGGTCCCGGTCGACGACCTGGAGAAGCAGCGCGTCGTGAGCGAGTGCAAGCGGGCGTTCGCCCTGAACACGGAGGTCTTCCGGGCACTGGGCGAGGAGTTCCCTCTGTCGGCGTGACGCCCTCGGACGTCACAGGAACCGCAGCCCTTCCATCGCCGCGCGCAACTCAGTGGTCCACCGCCGGTACGCGGGCACCTTGCTCAGTGCGTCGAGCGCGACCGTCTGCCCCAGCCGGCCGAAGTCCCGCTCCGCGTCGCGACGCCCGCCCAGCGCCGCCTTGAGCACGGCCTTCGGGTCGGCGACCTTCTCCACGTCGTACGGCAGCTCCTACGCGGCGTCACGCGTGGGCGCGGCCTCTCTGAGCGCTTCGGGGTCCGCCAGCATCCACGCCTCGGTCTCCGGCACGGGTACCAGGGCCACGATGCGGTGCGCGTCGTCGGGAAACCGCTCACGGACGGCATCGACCTTGCCCCGCTCGTTGTGGTCGTGGTGGACCATCACGATGTCGAAGTAGCGGAGTAGATCGGTCACTTCACGTGCCACCAGCTCCCGGTGCGCCACGGTGAAGCACTCACCGGCGACCACTCCCGAGCAGTCGAAGCCGACCGGCGCCTCAAGGGCGAGTTCGGCGATCAGCCGGTCGACGAGGGGAACGAGGAACCACTGGTCACTGGCTCCCTCCGTCAGGAGAGCGAGACTGAGATACCTACGCCCCACGCGCGTACCGCCCCAGGGGATCGAGGTACTTCCGCACTTCGAGGGGGGTGACGAACGTCCCGCGCTCACCGCTCCCCGCCACCTTCCGCGCCCGGCTCAGCCGCCGGGGCGGATGACCGTCACCGAATCGAGTAACGGTGTCCAGGCACACCATCGCGTCCTGGGCGTCCTCCAGCGCGACCGGTGAGTGGGTGGTGATCAGGATCCGCCCTCCGCCGCCGACGACGAGCATCACCGGGGAGCGCACCGCTTCACCGTGTTCAATCGAAGCGCCCGCCATGCAGCACATGAAATCGTCGTGCTCATGGTCGAGTCCTGGGTGATCGATGACGGCAGCACCACCCCTGTACCGTCCGGAGCGGTGTCGGCAATGCTTCGGGCGAGATGTGACAGGGGCCGGTTCGAGACGTGGCTGACCAGTTCGTCCGACCGGTCGCTGGCCTTCGTGACGAACACCGAGCGAGCGATGGTGATACTCCTGAACGGCGAGGGCGATCCCGGCGAGCATGCCGTGGACCCGGGAGCCGAGGGTTTCAGCCACGGGTTCGTTCTGTCCGACGGGCAGCACGACGCGTACCCTGACCGGGACACCGTGCCCGTCGATGAGGCGTTGCGGCTCGTGGAGCACATCGTCAGCACGGGGTCCTGGCCTGCGGCCGCACGCTGGGTCGTCGATCGCTGAGACTCGCCGCCCTCCTCGTCCGGGCCCGGACCGGCGAACGGCTCCGCCCCGGCACCATCAGCACTCCAGGTACACCCGGCCGCCGATCTCCGTCCAGCCCTCCGGCTGGGGGGCCGTGAGGATCTGGGAGCCCGTGCCCTGGGTGATGTTCAGGGCACGGCCCAGCCGGTCGGTGAGGAGAAGGGCCGCGGCGCCCGTCGCCTCGTCCTCGTCGATGCCGTCGTCGCGGCCGGGGAAGGCGCGGGCTCGGATGCGGCCGGCCGGCTCGTCCAGCCAGGCCCAGGCGTAGACCCACTCCCCCTTCGGCGGCACGGGCAGGTCGTCGACCTCGGCGGCGCTCGCGTACTGGCGCAGGGTGCGCGGCGGCGCCCACTCCGCCCGCGCCTCGATCCAGCAGAACTCCCCGTCCTGCCGGGCGCCCACCACCCCGGCGGGGACGACCAGCTCGGGCACGTCGAGCAGCCAGCCCGCGCCGACGCAGGGGTGGCCGGCGAAGGGCAGGCGCAGGGTGGGGGTGTAGATGTCGATCACCCCGCGCTCGGGGTCGTCGACGAACACGGTCTCGCTGAACCCGAGCTTCGCGGCGAACGCCTGCCGGTCCTCCCGCTCGGGCATCACGGAACCGTCGCGCACGACACCGAGTTCATTGCCGTACCCGCCGCGAGGTCCGCAGAAGACGCGCAGCACGTCGTAGTCAGTCACGGGGGCATTCAAGCATCGCGCGGGCGGCCAGGTCCTCCCAGGTCGCGGGGTCGCCGACGCCCGTCCGGCAGAACCGGTGTCACCGGCTCCGGCGCTCCGCCGGTCGCCCGAGCCGCCCGGTGGCCCGGGCGGAGGGAAACCGTGCTGGAACCCGTGCGCCGGATCATGACGGAAGTCGCCTCAGCCGGTCACAGACCGGTGACGTCCCCGGCCCTTTTGAGTACGGCGGTGAGCTTGTCCCCCACGGCGTCGCGCCGCCTCGCACGCACCGCCCGGTCCGTCGGCACCAGCCGCGCGGCAGCCTGCACGGCATGGGCGTCCGGGTCGCCGAAGGCGGTCCGCGGGTGCTCTCCCGTCTCCGCGCAGTGCGCCGTGACCTCCTTGACCGCCCGGAGCACGACTGCCCGGTCCACGCCCGGCTGCATGGCCAGCCGTACCTGGAAACGCGCCATCCACTTCTCGCGGTCCTTCTCCCCCGCCGCGTCCGTCGTCCGGTCCTTCTCCGTCACGTGCTCTCCCGGGTGATCGGCAGCCGTCCTCGTCCAGTGGGACGCCGGAACGTGGAAGCGAGTTGCTTGACCGTACCCTCACCGACGCGGACTTCTTCCTGGAGGAAGGCCGGGAGTCCGACGACCGGGCCCCTCCACGGCCGGGTTGCACATGCTGGAGTGCGAGTCCGGCCTGACGCTGTCGCCCGAGGCGGCCAGGAGCCCTCGGCCGACGGCCGGCCTTCCGCACTCGCGAGGCCGGCCTCCGGGCCTGCGAGGACGGTCCATCGAAGACGACAGTGGGTAGCAAGCAAAGGTAAGGCTAACCTAAGCTTCATCTCGGGCCGCATCCACCACGGCAGCACCCACCACGGACGGAAGGAACGGACGGACCGTGCGACGCCTGCACACTCGACCGGCGGGAGCACTGCTGTCCACCGTCACGCGACTGCCCGCCGTCACCCAGCTGTACGGCGGTGGCGCGTGACCGTCCTGGAGAAGGCCGTGCGGGAGCCGGCGCCTCCCGTCACCGGGCGACGGCACACCACCGCCTGGCTGTTGACCGTCTCGCTCGTCGCCGCCCTGCTGGTCCTCGTCCCCGTGGCCGCCGGTACCGGCGCCTACCCCGTGCCCGTCGGCGACGTCCTCACCTCGGTGCAGCACCGGATCGGGCTGGGCGGGGCCGAGCTGGACCGGGTCGCCGAGTCGGTGCTGTGGAACGTGCGGTTCCCGCGGATCGTGCTCGCGCTGCTCGTCGGGGCCTCGCTGGGGTGCGCCGGTGCGCTGATGCAGGGCATGTTCGGCAATCCGCTCGCCGAGCCGGGCGTCATCGGCGTCTCCTCCGGCGCGGCGGTGGGCGCGGTGGCGGCGATCGCGCTCGGGCTGGATCTCCTCGGCACCTGGACGGTTCCGGTCCTCGCGTTCGCCGCCGGGCTCGCCACCGTCCTGCTGGTGTACGCGATGTCCCGCTCGGGCGGCCGTACGGAGGTGGTGACGCTGATCCTCACCGGGATCGCGGTGAACGCCTTCGCGGGCGCCCTCATCGGGCTGTTCCTGTTCGTCGCGGACACCGCCGCCGTCAACCAGATCACCTTCTGGCAGCTCGGCTCGCTCTCCCAGGCCACCTGGCCGAAGGTGCTCGCCGTCCTGCCGTGCGCGGCGCTCGGGCTGGCCGTCGCGCCCCTGTACGCCCGCCGGCTCGACCTGCTGGCGCTCGGCGAACGTCCGGCCCGGCACCTGGGCGTGGACGTGGAGCGGCTGCGGATCGTGCTGGTGCTGGTGATCGCGCTGCTGACGGCGGCGGCCGTCAGCGTGTCGGGGATCATCGGGTTCGTCGGGCTGGTCGTGCCGCACCTGCTGCGGATGGCGGCCGGTCCGGGGCACCGGTTCCTGCTCCCGGGCAGTGCGCTGCTGGGCGCGCTGGTGCTGCTCGCCGCCGACCTGACGGCGCGTACCGTCGCCGAGCCCGCCGAACTCCCCCTCGGTGTCCTCACGGCGCTGCTCGGCAGCCCGTTCTTCTTCTGGCTGCTGCGCCGCACCCGGCGCAGGCAGGGAGGCTGGGCGTGAACCGTTCCCCGGGCCTGCTCCGGCTGCGCAACCGTCCCGTCCCGCCGGCCGCCCCCGAGCCCGGTGAGGTACTCGCCGAGGCCGAGGGGCTCTCCGTACGGCTCGGCGCCCGTACGGTGCTCGCCGGTGTCGACCTCACCGTCCGCGCCGGCGAGGTCCTCGCCCTCGTCGGTCCCAACGGGGCCGGGAAATCCACCCTGTTGAGCGCCCTCGCCGCCGATCTCCCGCCCACCACCGGCACCGTGCGGATCCACGGGCGTCCCGCGTCCGCCTGGTCCGCGCCCGAACTCGCGCTGCGCCGGGCCGTCCTGCCCCAGTCCGCGTCCCTCTCCTTCCCGTTCACGGTCGAGGAGGTGGTCCGCATGGGCCGGGCGCCCTGGGCCACCGCCGCCCGGCCCGGCAAGGACGAGTACGGGGACGAGGCCGCCGTGGCCGGGGCGATGGCCGCCACCGAGGTGACCGGCTTCGCCGCCCGCCCCTTCTCCGCGCTCAGCGGCGGCGAGCGGGCCCGGGTCGCGCTCGCCCGGGTGCTGGCCCAGCGCACGCCCCTCCTCCTGCTCGACGAACCGACCGCCGCGCTCGACCTGCGGCACCAGGAGCTGGTGCCGCGGCTGTGCCGGGAGCGGGCGCACGCCGGTGACGCGGTGGTCGTCGTCCTGCACGACCTGGGACTCGCGGCGGCCCACGCGCACCGGGTGGCGGTCCTGCGCGCGGGCCGGGTCGCGGCCGACGGGCCGCCGGAGGACGTCTTCACGCAGCGGCTGCTGTCGGAGGTGTACGAGCAGCCCGTGGAGGTGTTCCCGCATCCGCGGACGGGGGCGGTCCTGGTGCTTCCGGTGCGGGACGGACCGGCCTCCGGCTGACCCGGCCGTCCTCCAGGTCACGGTGTGGCCGCTGTACCCGGTCCCGGCGCTCGCGCTCCTCCCCGTCCCGGTAGGGTTCGCCTCCGGGAAGGGGAAGGAACCGGATGACCAGGGATCTCGGCCTGCGAAGGCTCCGCGGGCACCGCAGGACCGGCACGTGCGCGCTCGTGGTCGCCCTGTCGGTGACGGCGAGCGGCTGTGTGGTGGTGCACGGTGAGCGCGAGGTGCTCCCGGCCACCACCCGTGCCGAAGCCGCCAAGGCGCTCGAGGAGTTCACGGCCGCGTACAACGAGGCCGACAAGGCGTACGACAGTTCCCTGGACGCCGACCACACCACCGGCGCCCTCGCCGACATCGACGAGGCGCGGCTGAAGGCCGGGCAGGCCAACAACCCGGAGGGCAACGCCTCGCACACGCCGCTGGAGCTGACGGACGCGAAGTTCACCATCCCGAAGAAGGCCGGCTGGCCGCGCTGGTTCCTCGCCGACGCGGCCGGCAACAAGGGCGGCGAGGCGCGCTGGCTGCTGGTGTTCACCCGCGACGGGCTGGACGAGACCTGGGAGGCGGCGTACCTGACGCTGGTTCTCCCGGAGGACATACCGGAGTTCAAGACCGACGAGGACGGCTGGGCCGAGGCCGTGCCCGCCAACTCGTCGGACGTGGCCGTGCCACCGGGCGAACTGAGCGGGAAGTACACGTCGTTCCTCAAGGACGGCGGGGACGTCTTCTCGGACGGCCCGCACACCAGCGGGTGGCGGACCCAGCGCGAGAAGAAGTCGTCGCGGCCGGGGCTGGCCACGCAGTACATCGACGAGCCGATGACGGACGGCGACTACGCGCCGCTGGCGCTGCGTACGAAGGACGGCGGGGCGCTGGTGTTCTTCACCACCCGCCACTTCGAGAAGCAGACCGCCGCGGCCGGGGCGTCGGTGCCGACGCCGAACAAGGACGTGCTGGCGCTGACGACCGGGGAGATACGGCAGTCGCTGACGATGGAGTTCGTCTCCAACGAGGTGGCGCTGGACCCGGCCGACGGTGAGGTGGAGGTCCTGGGGCGGATCCAGGGGCTGACATCGGCGCAGGGCGAGTGAGCCCCTTCCGGTTCCGGGGCGCCGGGCCCAGTCACGCAGGAACCGGGCTCAGTGATACGGACGCCGGGCTCAGTGGCGCAGGGGCCAGGCCGTGCCCGCGTGGTCGGGCTGTTCGTCGGCGTGGCGGGCGCAGGAGTCGGTGAGGACCTCCAGCAGGCTCAGCGGGTCCGGGAGCGGGTGCTCGAGGCCGCGTACCCAGTGCACCGACGGGTCGTCGTCGCCGGGGAGGCGGGCGGGCGGTACGAGGACGTAGGAGCCGCGGCAGTGCCAGCGCAGGCCGGGGTGCTCGTCCATGGTCTCCGGGTGGCAGTCCAGCTCGCACGGCCACCACTCGTCCTCGTCCTCGGGGGTGCCGCGGGTGAGGGTGAAGAACAGCATCCGGCCGTCGTCGCTCTCGGCGACGGGGCCGACCTCGACGCCGGCGTCGAGGAGGCGGGTGAGCGCCTCGTGGCCGGCGTCCAGGGGGACGTCGAGGACGTCGTGCACCATGCCGGTGGCGGTGATGAAGTTGGCCTGCGGCTGGTGGCGGGCCCAGCGCTCGATCTGGGCGCGGTCGGTGGTGGACTGCGTCTGCCAGGCGAACGACACCGGGTGCCGGGCGGGGGTGGGACAGCCCACGCGGTCGCAGGAGCAGCCGTATCCGGCGGCGGGGTGGGCGGCGGGCGCGAGCGGCAGTCCCGCTTCGGCGGCGGCGAGCAGCAGGGCCTCACGGCCGCCCTCGTCGGCGGTCTCCTTCGGGCGGCGTCCGCGCAGCCACTGGGAGAGCCTGCCCTGCCGGCCGGTCCGGCCGCCGAACTCCGCGCTCATCTATCCCCTCGCCTCGCCGTCGTGCCACACAGCATGCCCTATGGTCCCACGATCGTGCTCCCCGGGGGGCCGGAGCCCACAATCGGCGCAGGTGGGACGAGGGAACCCGGAGGAGACGAGGGGGGACGGGGGGTGACGAAGGGTGCGCGCGACGAGGGGCGTGCACCGGTTCGGGTGCCGTCGGGCGGTCCGCGGTGACCGGCGGACCTACCGTGGTCGTCATGGTCACAAGCGTCGCGTTGACGGGTCTGGCGGCCGTGGCTTCCGTGGTGTCGCTGACCCTCACGGGCCACGGCGGCGACCGCCCGCTGGAGTGGGGGTCCGGGCCGCTGACGGTGGACTCGCTGCCCCGCGTCCCGTACGCCGCCCACCGGGGCGGGGCCCGCGAGGTGCCGGAGAACAGCATGTCGGGGCTGATGGCGGCGTTCCGGCGCGGTACGGCGCAGGTGCTGGACTTCGACACGCGGGTGCTGCGGGACGGCACGCCGGTGGTCTTCCACGACGCGACCCTGAACCGTACAACCTTCCTGGGCGGTGAGGTGCGCGGCCTGGACGCCGGGGAGTGGCGGGGCGTACGGCTGCGTCCGCGCGACCGCTTGCCGGGGAGCTGGCGCTCGGAGCGGCCGCCGACGGTCGCCGAGGTGCTGGACCGGTTCGGCGGGCGGATCGTGCTGATGCTGGAGGCGAAGGATCCGCGCGGTGTGGAGCGGCTGGCCGCGCTGATCCGGGCCCGCGGTCTGACCCGCTCGGTATTCGTGAACACCAACGATCCCGAGGTCGCCCGCCGCGTCCACCGCCTGGGCCTGCTGACCCAGCTGTGGCGTTCGGCCCGTCAGCTGCGCACCGACCGGCCCGGGCGGTGGCGCTCCTACGTCGACCTGCTCGACGTCGACATCAAGGCGCGGGACGCCGACCTGAGGCGCGCGGTGCGCTCCGGCATCCCCCGGGTGTGGGCCCACACGGTCGTCACCCCGGCCCAGCGCGACCGCGCCCTGGCGCTGGGCTGCAACGGCGTCATCACGGACGCGCCGGGGCGGCTGGCCCGGCATCCGGCACGGGTGCCGGGGAGGGTGAGCGCGGCGCCGGGGCGGTGAGGGCGCCGGCCGCCCGGCCCGGTGCGGTGCGGTCAGCGGGGTGCGAGGCCGTTGAGGGCGTAGTCGACGAGGGTGTCGGTGTAGTCGTAGGTGATCGGGCCTGTGTACTGGAGCCAGCGCTGGGCGAGGGGGGAGACGAAGAGTTCCAGGGCGATGCGGGGGTCGATGTCCGGGCGGACGTCCCCGGCGTCCTGGGCGGAACGCAGGCGGTCGACGTAGAGCTGGAGCTGGGGTTCCAGGAGTCTGGCGACGAGTCTGCGGCCGAGCTCCTCGTTGACGACGCCCTCGGCGGCCAGTGCGCGGGAGGGGGCCTCGAAGGAGGGGTCCCGCAGTTCGTCGACCGTGGCGCGCAGGACGAGCTTGAGGTCGGCGGCGAGGTCGCCGGTGTCCGGGAAGGCGTACGGAACCTGGCCGGCCGCCGTCGCCGCCCGCTCGGCCATGTCGAGGAACGCCTCGAGGAGGACGTCCGCCTTCGACGGCCACCACCGGTAGATCGTCTGCTTGCCGACTCCGGCGCGGGAGGCGATGCCCTCGATGGTGGTCTTCGGGTAGCCGGCCTCGACGACCAGGGCGAGGGCGGCGTCGTAGATGGCCCGCCGGGAGCGCTCGCTGCGGCGGGTGGCGTCGGGGACGGACTGGTGTGCGGCCATGGGAGCGAATTTACCAGTTGACAAGACGGTGCGTCTCGCCGGACAGTGGTGAGCGTCAAAAGCGAGACGATACGTCTCGTATCGATGGGAGGAGATCACCATGACCCGAGGCGGAGCCGGAAACATGCTGGGCGTCGGCGGCACCCGACAGCACCTGGGCCGCGAGGCCCTGCGCGGCGGCGGGCGCGGCGGACGTGTCGGGGGCGGGCTCGACCCGCGGGCGCAGAAGCGGGAGCTGCTGCGCAAGCTGCAGGCGAAGCGGGAGGAGAACGGCGGCGCGGCCTGGGATCAGACGTCGGCGCGCGGGGGCCAGGGGTCGCCCCAGTCGGTGTCCCGGGCGGCCCGGTAGAGGTCGCCGTGGCGCTTGGTGACCGTGGTGCGGCGCAGGGCCGGGTCCTTCTCGCACAGGTCGAGGAGGACCTGGCCCTTGCGGATCTGCGGCTTGCGGACGACGCGGGCGGGGGCCGGGGCGACCGGGAGGCGGGTGGCGGCGACGTAGCTGAACTTCTCGTCCTCGTAGGCGAGGGAACCGCCCTTGATCTGGCGGTGCAGGGAGGAACGGCTGACCCGCGCGGAGAAGTGGCACCAGTCCGTGCCGGGGGCGATGGGGCAGGCGGCGCCGTGCGGGCAGGGGGCGGCGACGTGGAAGCCGGCGGAGATCAGGCGGTCGCGGGCCTCGATGACGCGGGCGTAGCCGTCGGGGGTGCCGGGTTCGACGATCACGACGGCCCGCGCGGCGCCGGCGGCCGCGTCGACGAGGGCGGTGCGGTCGGGGGCGGTGAGTTCGTTGAGGACGTAGGAGACGGTGACGAGATCGGTGCTCTCGAGGTCGAGTTCCGGTCCGATGCGGGAGCGCTGCCAGTGGGCGGCGCGGAGGGCGGGGTGGGCGGCGGCGAGTTCCCGGCCGAGGGCGAGGGCGGGCTCGGCCCAGTCGAGGACGGTCACGGGACGCTCCCCGTCCCAGGTGGCGCTCACCGCCCAGGCGGCCGCGCCGGTTCCGCCGCCGACGTCCACGTGGCCGCCGGGCACCCATCCGGGCACGGCGTCCGCGAACGCCTCCAGCGCGGACCGCACCGCCTCGAACGTCGCGGGCATCCGGTAGGCGGCGTACGCGGCCACGTCGGCCCGGTCCCGCAGGATCGGCGCCCCGGTCGGGGTGGCGCCCCGGTAGGTGGCGATCAGCCGCTCGACGGCCTGCGCCGCCTGCCGCGCCGGAATCCCGTCGAGCAGCCCGGCAAGGGCGGAGCGCAGGGTTTCGGCAGCGGGCGCAGGAGCAGGAGCAGGGACGTTCACCCGACGATTCTACGGGCCCCACCCCTCCCCCACGGCCCGCACCGAGCCCGCCCCTCGCTCCCGCGGGCAGTCGTGCCGCTGGGGCGGCACGGGTGGGCGCGACGGCACCCCGTAAGCGCCGGGCTGCGCGAACACCCCCCGCCCGCACCCACCCAGGGCACCTCACAAGCACCGGCCCCACGAACACCGGGCCCCACCCAAAGCACCGGGCCCCCACGAACACCGGGCCCTGCCCAAGAAACCGGGCCCCGCCCAAAAAGAGGGGCACCCCCTCATCTCCCCCGCACCGCCCGCGCCACCCGCGTAGCCGCCCGCGCCCTCGGCGTACTGTCCGGCGGAGCCGGCCGGCGCGGATGGACCGTGTTGGCCAGCAGGATCAGGTACGTGTCCGTGGCCCGGTCCAGGACCAGGGACGTGCCCGTGAAACCCGTGTGGCCCGCGGCCCCCCGCCCCGCCAGCTCCCCCATGAACCACGGCTGGTCCAGGGCGAAGCCCAGACCGGGCGGGGTGAACAGCAGGTCCACGTAGTCGGGACCGAGGATGCGGGCGGGACCGTACGAGCCGCCCGCCAGCAGCGTGCGGCAGAAGACCGCCAGATCCCCGGCCGTGGAGAACAGCCCCGCGTGGCCCGCCACCCCGCCCAGCGCCCACGCGTTCTCGTCGTGCACCTCGCCCCGCAGCATCCCCCGGTCCGCCTTGGCCCACGGCCGCCGCTGGTCCTCCGTCGCCGCCGCGGACGGGCACGGCCCGAAGCCGGTCGCCGTCATGCCGAGCGGCCGGGTGATGCCGTCGCGCACGAGGACGTCGAGCGTACGGCCGGTGACGCGTTCCAGGACGTGCTGGAGCAGCAGCATGTTGAGGTCGGAGTAGCAGTACGTGCCGGGCACCCCGACGGGCCGCTCCGCGCGCAGCAGCGCCAGCCGTTCCCCGTCGTCGGCGCAGTCGTACAGCGGGAGTTCGGGGCGCAGCCCGGAGGTGTGGGTGAGCAGCTGGCGGACGGTGATCCCGTGGCGCGCCGCCCCGGTGAAGTCCGGCAGGTACGCGCCCAGGCGCGCGTCGATGCCCAGCGTGCGCCGTTCGATCTGCTGCACCGCCGCCACCGAGGTGAACAGTTTGGTCAGGGACGCCAGGTCGAAGGGGGTGTCCACGGTCATCGGGACGCGTTCGGCCGGCGGCAGTTCGACCGGGGTGTCCGTCTCCTCGTCGTACGCCGCGTAGCGCACGGCCCAGCCCGCCGCCTCCCGCACGGCGAGCACCGGGCCGCGTCCGACGACCACGACGGCGCCCGCCGCCCAGGGCCGTTCGCCGTCGGTGCGGGCGTGGACCTCCTGGACCAGGTGACGGAGTTCCCGCGCGTCGAGCCCGGCCCGTTCCGGCGTGCCGGGGCGCAGTCTGGGCGCGCTCAGATGCCCCCGCCCTTCGCGCCGGCCCATCCGTCGCGCGGACGGCACATTCCCAGGAAGCAGGCCAGCGCCACGAGGGCGGCGACGAGCTGGACGACGGCCATCGGGACGGCGGTGTCCTCCCCGGCGATCCCGACCAGCGGGGAGGCGATCGCGCCGATGAGGAAGGAGCTCGTGCCGAGCAGTGCCGACGCGGAGCCGGCGGCGTGCCGGGTGCGCATCAGGGCGAGCGTCTGCGTGTTCGGCAGGGTGATGCCCATCGCGGACATCAGCACGAACAGCGCGGCGGCCATGGGCACCAGTCCGGCCTCGCCGAACACGCCCAGCGACATCAGCAGCAGCGCGACCGACGCGACGACCACGACGACGAGCCCCAGGCCGAGCGCCTTGTCCAGCCGGACCCGGCCGACCAGGATCTTGCCGTTGACCTGCCCCATGATCATCAGGCCGATGGAGTTGAGCCCGAACAGCAGGCTGAAGGTCTGCGGGGAGGCGCCGTAGATCTCCTGGATGACGAACGGGGAGGCCGCGACGTACGCGAAGAGCGACGCGAAGGCGAAACCGCCGGCGAGCATGTAGCCGGTGAAGGCACGGTCGGCGAGCAGGCGGCGCATCGAGCCGAGCACGTCGCCGATCCCGCCGCCGTGCCGGTCGGCGGGCGCCAGCGTCTCCGGCAGCTTCGCCCAGACGACGGCCGTCAGCAGCGCCCCGACGACGGTCAGGACGGCGAACACGCCCCGCCAGTCCGTCACCCGCAGGATCTGCCCGCCGATGAGCGGCGCCACGATCGGTGCGACCCCGGAGATCAGCATGAGGGTCGAGAAGAAGCGGGCCATGGCCACGCCGTCGTACAGGTCACGGGCGACCGCCCGCGCGATGACGATCCCGGCCGCGCCCGCGAGGCCCTGCGCCAGCCGGAAGGCGATGAGGAGTTCGACGGTGGGCGCGAAGGCGCACAGCGCGGTGGCGACGACGTAGACCGCGAGGCCGATGAGCAGCGGCCGGCGGCGGCCCCACCGGTCGCTCATCGGGCCGACCACCATCTGCCCGAGCGCCATGCCGGCCAGGCAGGCGGTGAGCGTGAGCTGGACGGTGGCGGCGGGCGCGTGCAGGGACCGGGTGACCTCCGGCAGGGCGGGGAGGTACATGTCCATCGCCAGGGGCGGTGTGGCGGTCAGGCCGCCGAGTACGAGCGTGACCAGCAGGCTGGTACGGCGGCCGGCGGTCGTGGTCGCGCGGAGCGTCGCCTCGGCCGCCGTCGGGGCCGGGTCCGGTGTCCTGTTCTGTTTCCGTGCCGGGTCCGCTGACGGGTTCGCCGCCGAGGTCGCTGCCGGATTCGTCGCCGGATTTGTCGCCGGATTTGTCGCCGGATTTGTCGCCGAGTTCGATATGGACGCCCCACCCTCGGGCATGTGACCCCTCCCTTTTCACGCCATCGGCTCCCTATGCTCTCAGCTCGTACGGAGTGCTCGGCGTCAACGGCGATGTCATGGGAGCGCTTCCATCGACATTCGTTCACTATGTGACGAACGACACGAGCAGGGTGGGACGCATGACGGAGCAGAAGGTGCGCTGGGGCATTCTGGCGACCGGGGGAATCGCCGCGAGGTTCACCGCGGACCTGGCGGACGTGCCGGACGCGGAGGTCGTGGCGGTGGCGTCGCGGTCGGCGGAGACGGCGAAGGCGTTCGCCGAGCGGTTCGGGATACCGCGGGCGTACGGCGACTGGGAGTCGCTGGCGCTCGACGAGGAGGTCGACGTCGTCTACGTCGCCACTCCGCACACGGCGCACCGCGCGGCGGCCGGACTGATGCTGGAGTCCGGGCGGAACGTGCTGTGCGAGAAGCCGTTCACGCTGAATGTGCGGGAGGCGGAGGAGTTGGTCGCGCTGGCGCGGGGCGGCGGGCGCTTCCTGATGGAGGCCATGTGGACGTACTGCCATCCGATGGTGCGACGGCTGAAGGCACTGGTCGAGGACGGCGCGATCGGCGAGGTGCGCCACGTGCAGGCGGACTTCGGCCTCTCGGGCCCGTTCCCGGCGTCGCACCGGCTGCGGGACCCGGCGCTGGGCGGGGGCGCCCTGCTGGACCTGGGCGTGTACCCGGTGTCATTCGCGCAGTTGCTGCTCGGGGAGCCGTCGGACGTCACGGCGCGGGCGATGCTCTCGGAGGAGGGTGTCGACCTCCAGACGGGGGCACTGCTCTCGTGGGAGAGCGGCGCTCTCGCTTCGGTGCACTGCTCCATCGTGGGCGGTACGGCGACCTACGCCTCGATCACCGGTTCGCGGGGCCGCATCGACATTCCGTCCGGCTTCTTCTTCCCGGAGCGGTTCGTGCTGCACCGGGACGGCCGTGACCCGGAGGAGTTCACGGCCGACCCGGCCGACGGCCCCCGCGACAGCTTCCGGCACGAGGCCGCCGAGGTGATGCGGGCCCTGCGGGCCGGCGAGACCGAGTCCCCGCTGGTCCCGCTCGACGGCACCCTCGCCGTGATGCGGACCCTCGACGCGATCCGGGACCGCGTCGGCGTCCGCTACCCCGGCGAGACCCGCTGAGCGGGCGGCGCACTCGGTTCGCACAAACGGATTTTGAACGTCCGCACCATTGCGGCCGGTAGCGGAGTTGTGCTCAACTCTCCTACACCAAAGCTTCACACTTGGAATGAGCGCCTTCCGTGGGCCATGTCCAGGGGGGAGGCGGCGGTCGTTCCACGCCACCGGGTTGGGGGTGGACCCGCGCGGGAGCGCGGGTGCGCACCGGTGGGTGGAACGGCCGCCGCACACCATGACCGGGCCCGCTACCGGGCGGCGAGGATCCGCTCGGCCTCGGCCAGTTGCGCGCCGGTGAGCGCGCCCTTCTCCAGCGCCCCCGCGTTCTCCTCCGCCTGGGCGACCGACCGGAAACCGGGGATCGGCACCGTGCGCGGGCTGCGTGCCCACAGCCAGGCGAGCGCGCCCTGGGCGAGGGTGCGGCCGTCGCTGGTGAGGACGTCCCGCAGCGCGTCGACCCGCGCCAGCCACTCGGGGTCCGCGCCGGACCCGGCACCGAAACCCCGCAGCCAGGCGGGCGGCCGGCTGCGGATGTCCCCGGCCTCCAGCGTCCGCCGGCCGGAGTGCTTCCCGGTGAGCAGGCCCATGGCGAGCGGACTGCGGTTGACGGAGGCGAGGTCCGCCTCCTCGCACAGCCGGAGCATCTCGGGCGCGTCCGTGAGGACGTTGAGCGCGTGCTGTACGGCGGTGCAGTGCGGCCCCTTCGCGAACACGGCGGCGCGGTCCGGGTCGTCGGTGCTCCATCCGTAGGCCCGGATCAGCCCCTGCGCCACCAGTTCCTCGCAGGCGTCCCGCAGCCGGGCGGCCCGCTCGGGGTCGGCGTCGGCGAGGTGGAGCTGGTACAGGTCGACGTGGTCGGTGCCGAGGCGGCGCAGCGAGTCGGTCAGGGCCCGGCGCAGGTGTTCCGGGGAGTCGTCGCCGCCGGTGAGGGTGCGGGAATCCGGGTCGAAGACGTTGCCCCACTTGGTGGCGACGACGACCTCGTCCCGGCGCCGTCCGAGGGCCCGTCCGAGGACGTACTCGCTGTGCCCCGTCCCGTAGACGTCGGCCGTGTCGAAGAAGGTGACGCCCAGGTCGAGCGCGCGCCGGATCGCCCGCGTCGACTCCTCGTCGTCGACCCTGCCCCATCCCAGGGGTTGTCCGGTGGCGTCCTGCCACTCACCGCCGATCGCCCAGCAGCCGAACCCGACGGCGCTGACCTCGATACCGCTGCGTCCCAGTGTCCGTGTGGTCTCCATGCCGCGGAACGCTAGGAGTTGGAGCGCGCGCGAAGTCAAGCCGCCGGTTCGACGGCGGGGCCTGTCAGTGGCGTGTGCCAGGCTCGGCGCCCATGAACGACCACCTGCCTCCGTCCCCGCCCCCTTCCCCGGCCGCCGGCCTCTGGGACTCCGTCGAGGAGTTGTGCGGCTGGCTGGACGCCAGCCGTCCGGCCGACGGCCGGGAGGGCCTGCTGCTGCGGATCATCAAACTGTCCGAGGAGGTCGGCGAGGTCGCCGAGGCGGTGATCGGCGCGACCGGCCAGAACCCGCGCAAGGGCACCACGCACACCTGGGACGACGTCCAGGCGGAGCTGTGCGACGTCGCCCTCACGGCGCTGATCGCCCTGCGCACCCTCACCCCCGACGCCCGCGAGGTCTTCACCGGCCACCTGGAGCGGGTGAGGCGACGCTCGCTCGGCGACTGAAGCGGACACCTGGACCGGCCTGGACACCCTCGGGCCGCCGGCCTCTTCGCCCGGCCGGCGGCCCGACCGGGACCGGGATCGGGGTGAACGGAAGAGAGGCCCGAACCTCAGCGCCTGCGTCCGGGCCATGCCGCCGATACCCGGCAACGGCCGAAGGTTCACCCGAAGGGAATCGACGAACGGGGCCGACCGGCTCAGTGACCGCGCCGCACCACGCACCGCGACCTAGCGTGAGGCTTTGTCACAGTATGCGTTCACCTCGGGAGGCGACACATGCGGCACATACGCCGCCGCGGTCTGGCTCTGCCCCTCATCAGCGGCCTGGCGGCCGTCTCGATGCTGTTGGCCACGAGTCAGGCGGCGGCCACGGAGGACCCGGCCCAGCGGCACCGGCCGGCCGGGCACGCGAAGGACCGGACGACGCGCCACGAGACCCACACCGTGGCGAGCGGGAACACCCTGTGGGAGATCGCCGCCGACCACTACGGCGACGGAACGAAATGGTGGGTCCTCTTCGGGGCCAACGCCAAGGCGATCGAGCAGGCCGCACAGGACCACGGGCGCGACGGCAGCGGCATCGGCCACTGGATCTTCCCCGAGACCGAGCTGGCCGTCCCGGACCCCGCCGTGATGAGGGCCGGCGAGAAGGCCGTCCGTGCGGCCCTGGACCGCGTCCTGGCCCGGCATCCGCAGCTGCTCGGCGGTTCGCTCTGCCCCGAGGCGGAGGCACCCGAGGACATCGGTGACTGCTTCCTCGGACTGCTCGACCGAGTACCCCTGCTACTGGAACACCTCGACTTCCCGGAGGGGGTCTCCAGCAGTGAGCTCCCCGAACTCCTTGAACTCCTTGAACTTCCTGAACTCCCCGAGCTCTCCGAGCTCTCCGAGCTACTGGAGCTCCTCGAACCGCTCGTCACCTGCGTCATGGAGGAAGAGGACCCGATCACCTGCCTGACGGAGGCGATGGCGGACCTGCCCGCCCAGGGGTGACGGACTTCGTCGGGTCGCCTCCGACGAGGTGACCCGACGACCGGACACCGCCCCGGGCGGGCCCGTGGCCGTTCAGCCGTCGTGGCCGGTGACGTCGCGCAGGGCGTGCAGGAGCAGGGGCAGGGAGTTGCGGAACTCCCTCACCCAGTAGGGCGGGTCGTGCGTGCCCGCGTAGAAGTGGGTCGTCACCGGGGTTCCGACGGACTCCAGGCGTGCGGCCAGGACGCGGGACTCGCGCTCCATGATCGCCTCGGTGGGCGATACGACGTCGTCGGGGAACGGGTCGGACGGGTCCTCAAGGCCGGGGACCTCTGGGTCGGGCTGCGTGCCCGGCGGGTCGAGCACGCCCGCCCTGCCGTCGCCGCTGGAGAGGTAGACGGGGGTGTCGCGCAGCCGGTCGGCCAGGTGGTACGGGTCGTGGGCCTCCCAGTTCAGGCGCTGGGCGACCGGGTCTCCCCACAGCGCCTTCCAGTCCAGGCCCAGGGCGGTCATCCCGGCCCGGACCGCGTGCGGATGCTGCAGGGGGTGCACGTAACCGCTGTAGCTCGCCACCGCCCGGAACAGCCCGGGGTGGCGGCCCGCGTAGGAGAGCCCGCCGAATCCGCCCTGCGACTCGCCCGCGGCCACGCGACGGGTGCCGGCGCCGTAGTGGCGTTCCAGGAGGGGGCGCACCTCCCGGAGGTGGAAGGTCTCCACGGCGGGCGGGCCGCCCCGGCCGTCGTTGTACCAGTCGCTGTAGAAGCCGAACAGCGGCATCTCGGGCATCACCACGAGCACGTCCCGGAGTTCGGACAGCTCCTGGAGGCGGGCGGCGTAGTCCTCCGTCCAGGCCTTGTAGTTGCCGTCGCCGCCGACCAGGAGGTAGAGCACCGGCCAGCTCCGGTCCGGCCGCCGGTCCTCCCAGCCGTCCGGGGTCAGCAGCCGGACCTTCGCGGTGCGCCCCAGGGCGGGCGAGTCGACCGTGAGGTCGACCAGGCGCTCGCCCACGTCCTCCTCGGCGACGACCCGGGCGCCGTGGCCCGGCGCCGGGGTGCTCCCGCCGGCGTACGCCACGGGGCCCTCCGCGGGCAGCAGGAAACCCGCGATCACCAGGGGAAGCAGCAGTCGCAGCCGCAGCCGCGCAGGGTGCCAGGACATCCGGCCTCCGTCACGTTGGGGACGTCAGCATTTTCACCCATTCGAACCGTATGCGCACGGACAGTGATCCCGTAGTGGCCGGTACAGATCCCGCCGCGGGTCCCCGGACGTGGCGGAGCCCGGGAGTCGTATCCAGCTCCCGGGCCCCTGGGGATGCCACCCAATTGCGCACGCCGGCGGCGTTTAAGAGGACGGATCAGTCATCATGCCGTCGTGTTCTTCCTTTGAACTACCGCGCCAGGCAAGAGGCGCAGGCGAGAGTCGAACTCGCATCCGACGGCGTTCGTCCGTCCCCGGTCGATCCGGCGATCGGCGGCGATGCTGAGACTGGAGCGAGAGTCTGAGATTGACCGCGGCCGCCGTTTCGGCGGGCCGCTTCTTCAGGCTGAACTTCAGTGTCAGCTTGCGCTCCTGACGCGAACCGGTCCTCAATTCCGGCCCGCGTCGTCGCGCACCCCCGCGCTCGCACGCGGGGGCGATCATGACGGCCACCGTGTCCGGCGTCAGCCGAACAGGTAGCCGAACACCGCGTCCCCGACCCGCCGGTCGGTGACCTCGGCGCCGTTGGCCTCCTCACGGGCGAACTTCACGGCCTGCTGGAGCTTCTCCACCCGCTCCACCAGCTCGTTCACCCGCCGCGCGGGAAGCGCCCCGGAGAACTTCACCGTGGTCCAGTACCCGATGGGCACATCCTCGTAGTACACCTCGACCTGCGCCGGGTGCTTCTCGGTCGCCTCCGCCTTGACGTGGTTGCGCGGGACCTTCTTCGTACGGATCGTGCGCACCGGGTCGGTCTTCCACCAGTCCGTGGACGGGTCGTGGGACCAGGACTCGGCGGCGTCGAGGGTGGGCAGCTTCTTGACGAAGGTGTGCAGGTCGGCGAGCTGCTTCTCCAGGAAGAGCAGGTAGCTGACGGGCACGTCGGCGACGATCGTCCGTCCGTCGACGGTGACGTCCGCGCGGGCCGTGCAGTTCGCCCAGTCCTTCGTCGCGGTCACGTCGAACAGCCGCGTCAGCGAGGCGGCCATCTCCCGCAGCACGTCCTCGCCCTGCACCTGCACCCGCGTCGATTCGGGCGGCAACTGCTCGCCCTCCTCGTCCTTCGGCTGGTACGTGCGCGAGATACCGGCCAGCAGCGCCGGCTTCTGCACCTTGGCGTGCGCGGCGTTGATGTCCTGGAGCGACTTGCTCTTGACACCCTTCTCGACCGCGATGATCTGGTTCAACTTCGCCATGTCAGGCCCCCCTTCGAACAGGCAGGAACGTATCCCACCGGCTCGAACGTCCGCACTCCCTTTTTGTCGCCGTGCCGCCCCGGACATGCCTGTGCCCTGTGACTCCCCTCGGAGCCACAGGACACAGCCGCAAAGCGACGACTCAGCCGATCCGGTCGGCGGCGAACCCGATGAACGCGGCCCACGCCTCCGAACGGACCGACATGCCCGGGCGGTTGGTGTCCTTCGAGTCCCGCACGTGCACGGTGTGCGGGCAGGTGGCCACCTCCAGGCACTCACCGCCGGCTCCGCCGCTGTAACTGCTCTTGAACCAGTCGAGCTGGACGGTCTCTTCGACGCTCATAGTTCTCCCAGCGACTTCTCGATAAAGGCCAAGGACTCACGCGGAGTGAGAGCTTGCGCTCGGATCATCCCATAACGCGACACGATGCCGCGGACCTCTGCTCGCTCCGACACGATTGTGCTCCGTCCCTGCGCCTCCAGATAAGCCACTTGCTCATCACCGTCTCTGTGCAGCACGGTGAACGGTCCGTCCACGCCAGCGTTGTCCTCTCGGTCCAGCGGCATGACCTGGATCTCTACGTTGCGGTACGCGCCGACGAGCAGTACTTGCTCCAGTTGCCCACGCATGACGGAGCTCCCTCCCAACGGCCGCCGTAGCACCGCCTCGTCGACAACGAAGCTCACCAGCGGAGCAGGCCTCCGAGCGAAGATCTCCTGCCGGGCCAGTCGCGCAGCGATGCGCTGCTGGACGGCCTCCTCGTCCAACAATGGGCGCCACATCTCGAACACAGCCCGCATGTATTCCTCGGTCTGCAGCAGTCCAGGCACCGCATGGGTCCCGTAGACCCATAGCTCAACGGCCTCCGCCTCCAACCGCGCCGCGTCGCGGAAGAACGCCGGATACTGCGCCCGAGCGACCTCTTCCTTCATCTCCTTCAACAGCCCACCCGCATCGAGCAGTTCGTCGACCGCGTCGATGAACCTCGGCGGAGGGATCCGCCGCCCCTGCTCGTAGGCCGCGATGGTGGACGGCGAGTACCCCGTCCGGGCCCCGACCTCCGGCCGCTCCAGCCCCGCCCGGATCCGGCACAGCTTCATCTGCCGCCCGAACACCCGCAGGATCCCCGTCCCCGGCTCCGGGAAAATCGTCTCGGACCCTCCCTGCCCGGCCGTCGTCTCCCCCGGCTCACTCACCAGATCGCTCATCGCCCGCTCACCTCCGGTCGGCCTCTCACCTGGCGTCAACGCTAGAGCTCGGTCACCGGGGGAACCGGTGAACGACCACGGTTCACCAGATCGAGTGCCCGGCCCCCGGCCACGTGATGGTCTGCCCCCCGCGGGTCACGCGGATCTCGAACTCTTCGAGGCCGGGGGCTCCGTCCTCGCGCCAGCGGGTGACCCGCTCCTCCACGTCGTCCCAGAGCCGGGCCGGTCCGCCCTGCCGGACCAGCCACTGCCCGGAATCCTCGTGGAGCACGGCCCACGCGCCGGTGTCCACGTCGAGAAGCACGCGCTCGGTCCGGCCGTCGCGGTCCAGACTGATGCGCTGGGCACGGGGGGCCGCGAGTTGGGCGACGAAGCGTGTGTTCCAGTCGTCCAGGACGTCGATCGCGAGACGCGCGGGGCGCTCGTGCCCGCTGTCGAGGTCCGGGAGCTTGCCCAGCGGGGGCGGGAGTTGGGGGCGGGCGAGCATGAACGAGATCTGGCCGCCGAGGAACCGCCCACGGGCGGTGCCGCCCTCGCCGACGGTGAGACGGGCGAGCTCGGAGGAGTACAGCCAGCCGCACAGGGTGGCGAGGATGACGCCACCGGGCCGGGTCTGCCGGACCCAGGCGTACGGCAGGTCGATCACACCGCAGGTCGCGACGGTGCGGTCGTAGGGGGCGGCCTCCTCGTGACCGGCGAGGCCGTCACCGACGACCAGTTCGGGGAAGAAGCCGCAGGCGCCGAGTGCCAGGCCGGTGGACGCGGACACGTCCCGGTCGACCTCCACGGAGGTCACGCGGTCCTCGCCGAGCCGGTGGCACAGCAGCCCCGTGGAGTATCCGGAGCCGATCTCCTGCACCCGGCTCCCGTCCTCCGCCGAGAGGTCTTCGAGCATCCGCACCACGAGGGAGGGCATGGTGCGCGAAGACGTCGGTGCGCGCATGATCTCGCCGCGGACATCGCGCGGCACGACGGTGCCGGCGATCTGGGTCACCAGGGAGTCGTCGTCGTAGCAGCGCTCCAGCCACCGCGGATCGTCCGGCAGGACCGGCCGCCATGCGGTCGGGGCGGACCCTTCCACCGGCTCGAAGAACCCGCCGCGCAGGAACTCGTGCCGGGGGACCGTCTCGACCGCCTCCCGCCAGGGCGCGGTGCGCAGGTGTCCACCGGCGACGAGGCGTTCGGCGAGCCGAAGGCGCAGGGCCTGGTCATCGGTCACGTCGTCCTCCTTTCCAGTAGGTCGGCCATGGCCGCGACCATGGGCAGGCCCGTTTCCGGTTCCAGCCACGCCCACTGCCCGGACGGGTTGCACTCCAGGAACCACCATCGCCCCTCGCGTCCGATGGCGAAATCGAAGCAGCCGAAGACCAGTCCGAAGCGCGCGAGGTAGCGGAGCATCGCGGTGGTCAGGCCGGGCGGGGGCTGTACGGGGGTGTAGGTGAGCCGGCCGTAGTCGGTGCGCCAGTCCAGCAGGCCCGAGTCGATCCGGACGCCGAACACCTGGTCCCCGATGACGGTCACCCGTGCGTCCGCGACCTTGTCGACGCGTTGCTGGAACAGGTGGGCCGTTCCGGAGACCGCGTCGTCGATCTCGTCGGCCGCCACTTCGGCCACCTTCACCGTGCACGAGACCCCGTCCGCGTTCCGGTACAGGGGCGCGGACAGCGGCTTGTAGATCACCGGGCCGTGGGTCCTGATGAAGGAACGGGCCGCGGCGGGGTCGGACGTGAGGAGTGTCGGCGGGAGCAGGAAGCCGGCGACAGCCGCGGCGGCCAGGCCGGAGGGCTTGAACTCGGCGTCGCCGATGCGGTGCGGATGGTTCACGTACAGACAGCCCGGCAGGGACGCCAGGACGCCTCCGAGGCCGTAACGGGCCTGGGTGACGGCGAATCGGGCTGTCTGCTCGTCCAGATGCGGAAAGGCGAAGCCGGAGGGGCGGCGGTAGTACAGCGATCGCACTCGTTCCAGCTCAGTGGTGCGCGAGGGCGTGGAGAGGGTGCCGTTGACGCCCTCGCTGGTGATGGTGGCCGCGAACGACAAGGTGGCGGGGAAGTCCCCGGAGTCGAACCGCGCGACCGGGACACCCCGGCCGTGCAGCTCGTCGATCACCAGGTCGGTCGTGGGGTCGTCCAGGTTGGTGACGACCAGAACCGGGCCGGTGTGTGTCACTGGTCGTTGTCGTTCCCGGTGTCCTGGTCCCCGCCTCCGCTGCCGCCGGGGCCGGAACCGTCGGAGGAGTTACCGGTGTTGGTGGGCGGGTTCGTGCCGGTACTGGTGCCGTGGCCCGGCATCATGACCGGCTGTCCGGCCGCGTCGAAGTAGCGGGCGGTCTGCGTCACCGGGTCCAGTTCGGTGCGGGCGTAGCCGGGGGCGAACGCCGGATAGGGGGCCATGCGCCGCAGTCCCCACGGCGCGGGAGCGAAGACGCCGGACGGCAGCGGCGTTCCCGTCGGGAGGCGGTCGGAGTGGACGAACACGGGTGACTCCTTCTTTTCGGGTTCCCTGGTGCACAGGTCGCTCCGTCCAACTCCCCGCCTCACCGAGGGGAACGGACCACCCCGCCTACACACGTCGTCCGAACGCGTACAACACCTCTGGTCGGCCTCTCACCCGACGTCGACGCCGGGCGTGTCACAGATGGGAGGTCAAGGGGACCTCCAGCTCACAGACGCCTGGAGCGAGTATCTCCGTCGCCGCCTTCGGGCCGCGGACCGTCCCTGGACGCCGAGTCCGGTCGCGGCCTCCTCCTGGTGACCGCCCTCACCGACCGCTGGGGCGTCGAGCCGTACCCGCCCGGCGGCAAGACGGTCTGGGCCGAAGTGCGTCTGCATGCCCCCGGCACGAGCACGCACAGCGGACGGACCCGACCACGACCGCCGGGCACGGTTCACTCGCTGCGCGGCCGACTGCCGAGCACAGCCTTCCCACCCTGCCGATGAGTTGAGGCCAGATGCCTCGGTGAGCCGCCACATTTCAACCGGCCCGACGCAGATCCAGGGGGCTGACAGCAACCTCGCACGCGATGGGCCGACCGCAATGGCATCCCATCTGGCAGGTAGGAGCTATCGCAAAACGTCCCGGAACCAGCAGTTTGAGTGGAAGAATCCCCTGGGACGTAACGATTCAAGGAGTTCAAAGCATGGCAACAGACGCCCACGACGGACCCGTTCCGGAAGCAGACGTACGTGGGCAGCGAGTCCTCGACCTCTTGAACAAGACGATTGACGGCCAAAACCGACTAGTGCACAAGAACATCGCCCGGGCCCGCCATCGGAACCCGGAGGCGACACCGGCACAGGTGATCCACACCCTGGAGCGGATGTACGTCAGCGCCTTGACCGGGACAGGTGCCGCAGTGGGAGGAATTGCGGCCGCGCCCGGCGTCGGCACAGGAGTCGCACTGGCACTGTCTGCAAGCCAGACTCTCTCGTCTCTTGAGCTGAGCACCCTCTTCGCGCTTTCGCTCGCCGAAGTCCACGGAGTCCCCATCGATGAGATCGAGCGCCACCAGACGATCGTCATGGGCATCATGCTCGGCGGGGCCGGTTCCACCACCATCGCCAAGATCGCCGAGCGGACGGGGCGACACTGGGGACGTCAGGTGGTCGCCAAGGTGCCCGTCGAGACGTTGCATCGGATCAACAACGTCTTGGGGAGGAACTTCGTCACGAAGTACGGGACCAAGCAGAGAATCATCGTTCTCGGTCGCGTGGTGCCGTTCGGTATCGGCGCTGTGATCGGTGGCGGCGCCAACGCCGCCCTGGCCACTCTGGCCGTGAGATCCGGTCGTCGCGCATTCGGCCCGCCCCCCACGTCTTGGCCAGGGTTGAGGTGCAACGCACCGCCATCGTCTGAGAACTCACCTGCCTACCCCCTCGGCGCACTGATGGGCGTCGGGCGCCCCGCCTCCGCCACCTCAGTCGATTACGGCAGCTCCACCGCCTGCGCCAAGCCTGACGAAGCTCTACCGACAGGGCTTGCACCTCACGAGTACGCGCCCATGCCGTGCCAGGAATGTCATTCCTCATGAGGTAACGGTTTCCGCAGGGCCGCTCGCTCCGGATCATCGGGGCTAGTCAATACGGAACGTTCTGTTCAAGATAGTCGACGAGGGGCCGGCAGAACTCCGTAACGGATACAAGAGTGATCAGCACAACCAGGGGGCGCTTGTGAGCGGCGGGAGGTTCAACCGCACGTGCTTGAAGTGCCGTAACTCCGTCACGGTCGACCAGGGCGGGCGTGTGGTCGCCCATGACAGGCCGTTGAGTCATCTCCTCTGCCATGCCTCCGGTCAACTCGCCGCACTCGTGTCGGTCGAGTGGGGGCCCGGACCTCGTCGTGGCCGGCGGATCGTGAGTGGAGGCAAGAAAGACAGGCGTGACCGACGGAAGAGGGCCGAGTACCTCAAACCTCCCGAGTGGATGCCGAATTACCAGGGTGAACACCTGCCGACCATCGGCTTGCCCGCCAATGGGTGGTTCGGTGTCTGGCTTCCGGCTCACACGATGTGGGAGCACGAGCGGAAACTTTCCAGCTGGCTCGGAAGCGATCGATCGTTCCAGTGGAACGGCCGCGAGGGATGCTGGACGGTTGCCAGCGCTCACTTCCCCCGCATAAGCCGGGAGCTGCTCCACAGATACCCGAGCGCCCTCATCGGCCGTGAGTACAACCCGTACGAAAAGTGCAACTCATCCTGCCAGAACGCCCGGGGCTTTCTGTGCACCTGCTCCTGCCGTGGCAGGAACCACGGCGGTGGGAAGTGGCGGAGCGGGTGGAGAACCCTCGGCGAATTCAGTGGTCGGCGCGCTGGAAAGCCGTGGCACTGGATGGCCGTTGCCGTTGCCGGCTGATCGCCTTCTGCGCCCGCTCGTAGAGCAAGTCTGCGCAGAGCCGAGCCTTTACGCCATGCTCCCGGCGACGGAGCTCGTTCACCGCTCCGCGCGGCCATCCGGTCGGAGCAGGGCGCGACTCCTGACCATCAGACAGCGACCACGTGCACGTCCGTCGGCGCGAGGACTTCCAGGTAGGCCTGGATGTCCCCCGGGTCGGTGGTGAAAATGACCGCGCTCCCGTGCCGGGCCGCCGCCAGGGTCACCCAGGCGTCCACCGCGTCCGGCCGCTTCTTCGCCGGCAGGGCCGCCCGCCCCAGAGCTGTGCCGACGCGCCGCCAGTCCGAGAGATCCGGACCCGTCGCACAGGCCAGGCACTCCGGACGGCCCGCCTTGGTCTCCCGCATGGGCGGCTCGGACGTACGGGCCTGAGGGACGGTGCAGTCCTTCAGGACACCGGACAGGGCGTGCACCAGCGCCGGCCGGGGACGCCACACCTGGGCGAGGACCGGTCCGAGCACCAGCGCCCGGTGCGGGGCCGTGCGCAGTCCCTCGTGGAGAGCCACCGCCTTCGCCTTGCGGTCGGTGAGCGCGATGAGCATGCCGGTGTCGTAGACCGGCACCCGTGCGCTCACGCGGCGTGGCCCGGACGGCGGCCCTGTCGGTCCCGGCCGTGGACGAGGCCCAAGGCCTCCTCGACCTCACGGCGCTCCTGCTCCGTCAGCTCCGCGGCCGGCTCCGGGGCGGTCTCGACGGGCAGCCCGTCCGCCGCTCGCTCCGCCCGGGCGATGAGCGCGTCCACCTCGGCAAACTGTTCCTCTATGGCATCGCTCTCGGCCATCTGGCGCGTCGCGGCATGCACCAGGTACGCCGAGACGTCCATGCCCGCCCGCTCCGCGTGCTGCCTGATGCGTTCGGCCTTGGCCTGCTCCAAGCTGATACTGATACGCGTCCTCGCCATGAAGGCATCGTAATACGCGTATGACGGCTGCGCGAGTGTGGTGGCCGGCGGAGACACCCTGCCGCACCCCTCTCCTCAGAGCCCTGTTCCGCACTGCTCCCGACTACCGGCATCCGCCTGGTTCCCGCCCTGATCAGCCGAGGAGTCCGGCAGCCGGATCCCGGAGCAGGCGGACGGGCTCCGGGGCGCGTGAGGCATCGTGCGCGTACAAACGACGGGTTCATGCCGGCCCCGCTCCCCGTCCACCGACCCGGTGAACAGGTCCAGCGCCCGGCGCGGGACCGTGCACAGCCCTTCATGGAGGGCCACCGCCTTCACCTCGCGGTCGGCAAGGGGCGGGCGATCGAATACCCGAAGCGGCACCGGCGGGACGTCCGCAGGGCACACCGAACCCGTCACGCCGAGCAAGTAAATGGATACTCCGTTTCTCCATACTATGATCCATTTGAGTATGTTCGGCACGAGCAAGCCAGAAGGGTGACCCATGCCAGGCTTCGCAGGCCGCATGTCCGAACCGGCCACCCTCGACCGTCACCTCCACGAGGGCACTCCCTTGATCGCGGTGTTCCGCCCCGGGTTCAGGATGGACGGCCTGACGGCGACATACGGACCCGAACAGCTGATGGAGGCCTGGGCTTCCACCGCGTGAGTTCCCTTCTGCCGCTCCGGTCACGCGGCTGGGTGGAGCCGGTCGTTCCTCCTCCGGGGCCACGGCACATCGCAGCACGACGGGTGCCTGCGCTCTGCCTCCAGGAGCATCGGGACTGCGACCGGCTGTGACAGGAGTGGCGGGGAGGACTCGGTCCCTTCGGTCCTTCCGCCGAGCGGATCGTGCGCCACCTGTCGAGCAGGGCCGTCCGGACCGGGGCGGCGAGCTGTCATTCATCGGCCCCGAGGCCGAACGGCGTCACCAGGGACGGTTTTCGGCCAATGGTCGCGCCCCGAACCGGCCGGTGCCCTGGTCACCCTGTTGTGGTTGACGGTTGATCAATAACCTTGCGTGGTACATGAAATGACGAGCGCAGGGAGCTCCATGTCCACCGCCCAGCAGGTGCCCGACATCCTCTCGCCCGAGTTCGCGGCCGACCCCTATCCCGCCTACCGGGTGATGCGGGAGACCGCGCCCCTCATCTGGCACGAGGCCACGAAGAGCTACATCGTCTCGCGTTACGAGGACGTCGAGCGCGTCTTCAAGGACAAGGCGGGCGAGTTCACCACCGACAACTACGCCTGGCAGCTCGAGCCCGTGCACGGGAAGACGATCCTCCAGCTCAGCGGGCGGGAGCACGCCGTGCGGCGGGCCCTGGTCGCGCCCGCCTTCCGGGGCAGCGACCTGGAGCGGAAGTTCCTGCCGGTCATCGAGCGCAACTCGCGCGAGCTGATCGACGGCTTCCGGCACACCGGCTCCGCCGACCTGGTCGCCGACTACGCCACCCGCTTCCCGGTCAACGTCATCGCCGACATGCTGGGCCTGGACAAGGCCGACCACCCCCGCTTCCACCGCTGGTACACGGCCGTCATCGCCTTCCTCGGGAACCTGTCGGGCGACCCCGCGGTGACGGCGGCCGGCGAGCGGACCCGGTTGGAGTTCGCCGAGTACATGCTGCCGATCATCCGGGAGCGCCGGGAGAATCCGGGCGACGACCTGCTGTCCGTGCTGTGCGCCGCCGAGGTCGACGGGGTGCGGATGAGCGACGAGGACGTCAAGGCGTTCTGCAGCCTGCTGCTCGCCGCCGGTGGCGAGACCACCGACAAGGCCATCGCCGGCATCTTCGCCAACCTGCTGCGCCACCCCGACCAGCTCGCCGCCGTCCGCGCGGACCGCTCGCTGATCCCGCGGGCCTTCGCCGAGACCCTGCGGTTCACCCCGCCCGTCCACATGATCATGCGGCAGTCGGCGACGGAGGTGGAGCTCAGCGGCGGCACCGTGCCCGCGGGCGCCACCGTCACCTGTCTGATAGGCGCCGCCAACCGCGACGAGAGGCGCTACGCCGACCCCGACCGCTTCGACGTCTTCCGCGACGACCTGACCACCACGACGGCCTTCTCCGCCGCCGCCGACCACCTCGCGTTCGCGCTCGGCCGGCACTTCTGCGTCGGCGCGCTGCTGGCCAAGGCGGAGGTGGAGATCGGTGTCGGCCAGCTCCTCGACGCCATGCCGGACGTGCGTCTCGCCGACGGGTTCGAGCCGGCCGAGCAGGGCGTGTTCACGCGCGGACCGCAGAGCCTGCCGGTGCGGTTCACCCCCGTGGGCGGCTGATCCGTGGCGGCCGGTACGCGATCACCGTGAGCGGCTGATCCGTAGCGGCTCGTACGCGATCGCCTTAGGCGGCTGATCCGGACCGGCTCGTACGCGTCCACCGCCTCCGCCGGGATCCGGGCCCATGGTCATGGGCCCGGCACCCCGCGCTACCGCACCACCGGCGTGAACCGCACCGGGAGCGCCGACAGCCCCCGCATCCAGATCGACGGCCGCCAGGTCAGTTCCTCCGGGTTCACCGCCAGGACCAGGTCGGGCAGCCGCTCCAGCAGCGTCTCGACCGCCGTGCGCGCCATGACGTCCGCCAGCAGCGGGGCCGGGTACGGGCAGCGGTGCTCGCCGTTGCTGAACGACAGGTGCGCGGCGTTCTCCGCGCCCACGTGCCCCTCCGGCCAGATCTGCGGGTCGGTGTTGGCCGCGGCCAGCCCCAGCACCAGGCAGTCGCCGGCCCGGATCTGCCGGCCGCCGAGCTGGACGTCCCGTACCGCCCACCGCCCGATGAAGTTCTGCGTGGGCGTGTCCAGCCACAGCACCTCGTTGAGCGCCTCGCCGACGCTGAGCCGGCCGCCCGACACGTTCACGGCGAACCGCTCGTCCGTCAGCAGCAGCCGCAGCGTGTTGCAGATCCAGTTCGCCGTCGGCTGCTGCGCCGCCGCGATCACGGAGATCAGGTCCTGGACGACCTCCTCGTCCGTCAGACCGGCCGGGTGGGTCAGCATGCGCGAGGTGATGTCCGGGCCGGGGACGGACCGCTTCTCCTCCACCAGCCGCCGCAGCCGCTCGCCGACCCTCCCGTACGCCGCCACCGGGTCGTCGCCCTCCCCGGCGTCCAGGGAGATCCGCAGGTCGTCGACGAGCCGGCTGGTGTCCTCGCCCGAGGTGGGCATCCCGCACAGCTGCACCACGGCGCGCATCGGCAGGGCGTGCGCGTACTCGGCCATCAGCTCCGCGTGGCCGCTGCCGGCGAACCGGCCGATGAGGTCGTCGGCGATCAGCAGGCAGTCGTGGGACAGCTCGAACTGGTCGACCCCCTCCAGTGCCTCGGTGATCACCCCGGCCCGCCGCCGGTGTTCCTCGCCCTCGGTGAACAGCACCGACGGCTGGTAGCCGACGAAGGGCAGCAGCGGCCAGTCCGGCGGGATGTTCTCCCACTGGTTCCAGCGCCGCGAGTCCCGCGCGAACAGCTCGTCGTGGCCGGTCACGTACGTGAGCTCGGAGTAGCCCAGCACCAGCCAGGCCGGGATGCCGCCGTCGAGCACCACGGGCGCGACGGGACCGTGCTCCCTGCGCAGCGCGCGGTAGAGCTGCGACGGCGTCTGCTGGTACTCGAGCCCCGTCAGGGGCACCGCGCCGGCGTGGGCGGGGCACCCCGGGGGCGCCGAGGACGCCGGGGGCGCCGGGTGCGCGTGGGGGCCTCCTGGCTCGGTCACAGTGTCGCCTCCTCGGCGAGGGCCATGTCGTGGAGGTGGTTCACCAGGGTGATCAGCACGTCCTTGCCGGACTGCCTGACCCGTGCGTCGCAGTCGACCATCGGCACGTGGGCGGGCAGGGCGAGCGCCTGGCGGATCTCGTCCAGGGAGTAGCGGTCGGTGTCGCCGTCGAACCGGTTCACGGCCACCACGAAGGGGGTGCGGTGGTGCTCCAGCCGGTCGATCGCGTACCAGGAGTCGTCCATCCGGCGCGTGTCCACGAGGACCACGGCGCCCAGCGTCCCCGAGAACAGCCGGTCCCACAGGAACCAGAAGCGCTCCTGGCCGGGCGCCCCGAACAGGTACAGCACCATGCGGTCGTTGAGGCTGATCCGCCCGAAGTCGAACGCGACCGTCGTGGTGGTCTTCGACGTCACCGCGCCGGTCTCGTCGACGCCCACGCCGGCCTGGGTCATCACCTCCTCGGTGTTGAGCGGCCGGATCTCGCTCACGGAGCGGACCAGGGTCGTCTTGCCGACGCCGAACCCGCCCACGACGACGATCTTCAGACCGGTCTCCGCGGCGTCGTTCAGCGGTGTGCGGTGGGAGGGCGGCTCAGAGGTTGCGGAGCCCATGGAGCACCTCTTGGAGTAGGGCGGAATCAGGCAGGGAGGCGACGGACGGCGCCGCGCGCGGATGGCGGGCGGTGATGCGGCCGGTGTCCAGCAGGTCACCGAGCAGGATCCGCACCACCGTGACCGGCAGCCCGAGCTCCGCGGCGATCTCGACGACGGCGACGGGGTGCCGGCACAGCTCCAGGATCCGGGCGTGCTCCGACTGCATCCCCGGCACCGGACCGCTCTCGCTGACGATGAGGGTGACCAGGTCGAAGGACTCGTCGGCGCGGCTGCGTCCGCCGGTGACGGTGTAGAGCCGGTCCGGGTCACCCGTGTCGACGGGTTTGCGCGTCACGACGTGCCGCTCCCCCTGGACTGGTTGCGCGGCTCGGCCCGCAGGTGCTCGCCGAGCTGCTCGACCAGCTCCGTCATCTGGTGGCCGATCACTCCGGGATCGGCGTCCTCCCGGGCGACGACGGCGAGGTGCGCGCCCTCGCCGGCCTCCACGATGAACAGCAGGCCGCCGTGGAACTCGGTCATCGACTGCCGGACGCCGCCGGTGCCGTCGCCGAACTCCATGGAGGCCCCCTGGGCGAGGGCCTGGATGCCGGAGCAGATCGCCGACAGCTGGTCGGCCCGGTCGAGCGTCAGGTGCTCGCTCCAGCAGAGCTTCAGGCCGTCCCGGGACAGGACCAGGGCGTGGCGTGCGCCGGGGGTCTGCTCCAAGAGGTTCTGCAGGAGCCAGGTGAGGCTGTTGTCGGTGGTCTGCATGATGGGTGATGGGACGGTGGTGTCCGGCTGACCGGTCACCGGCCCGTTCCTCCTATCTCACGAGCTCGAGCGGGAAGGGGCGCCGTCGCCCCGGACGCCGTACGGGGGAAGGGACTCGCCCCCGTACGGGAAGGGGTGGGACTACGGGGCCGCGGGCGGCTGCGACCCGGGCCGGGCATCCGGTCCGGCGGTGCCGTCCGAGGACTGCCGCGCGCGGTGGAAGGCGCCGAAGCGCGCGCCCGCGTCGCGTGCCGGGCGCCGTGTCGACGCCGTGTCGCCGGCCTGGGCGGACGCCGCCTGGCGCTGTTCGCGTTCGCGTTCCGCCTCGGCCATGGTGCGGCCGGGGGCGCGGACCGGCAGACCGTTCGGCGTGGTGCCGTCGGGCCGCCGGTGCCGTCCCGGTTCGGGCAGCTCGGGCCGTGCTGTGGCCGGGGGCAGTTCGGGCCGTGCGGCCGCGTGTCCGGCGGCCGGGGGCGGTGCCGCGGCCTCGGGGCGGGCGGTGGGTCCGGGCAGCGGGGCCGGGGCAGGGGCGGGTGCGAGCGCGGCGTGGTCGGGCGTCGCCTCGGGGCGGGGGGCCGTCTCGTGCGGGACCAGGTCGCGCTGCTGGGCGAGCAGGTCCAGCGGCAGCAGGACGACGACGCCGGTACCGCCGCGGGAGGAGGGGCGGTAGTTGACGCTGATGCCGTACTTGGCCGCGATCCGTCCCACCACGGCCAGGCCGAGGCGGGTGCCCTGCAGCGACGCGAGGTCGGTGACGCCGCCGGTCACGGCCTCCTCGGCGCGGCGCATCGCCGCGTCGGCCATCTTCAGGCCGCTGTCCTCGATGGTGACGACGATGCCGGCGCTGCGGTCCTCGACGTAGACGTGCACCTCGTCGATGGGCGGGGAGAAGTTCGCGGCGTTGTCCATCAGCTCGGCGAGCAGGTGCATCACGCCCTCGGCGGCGAAGCCGGAGACCGCGGCGCGGGTGGAGCAGTGCAGGCGGACCCGCTGGTAGGAGGCGATGCGGCCGGCGGCGCCGCGCAGGATGCTCTCCATCACGATCGGCTTGTTCCAGGCCCGGCTGGACCGGCCGCCCATGAGCAGCGCCAGCCGGTCGGTCATCAGGCCGAGCTGGGAGGTGCTGTGGTCCAGCTTCAGCAGGTCGCCGAAGACCTCCTCGCCGTGCCGTTCCTGCATCTCCCGCAGGTCGGCGAGCATCCGCACGGCCTTGGCCTGGACGCGGCTGAGCGCCTTGGCGGAGGCGGCCTGCGCCGCGGCGGCGCGCCGCTCGCTGTGGGCGAGTTCGCGGATGAACGATTCGGCCGGGACGCGCAGCGCGGGCAGCCGGGGCAGGTCGGTCTCGGCGAGCACGGTGTCGGCGGACCGGCCTTCGCGCAGCCGGGCGACCGCGGCGGGCAGCGCCTCCTTCACGAAGTGCTCGTACTCGGCGGCCGCCTGCTCCACCTCGCCCCGCATCCTGCGGTACTCGCCGTCCAGGGCGGCCGCCCGGCGCACGTCCTCCTCGACGATGGCGGCGAGGGTGTGCGTGAGTCGCCGCAGTTGCGGGTCGGACGGCGGCGGAACGCTGCCCAGCACGTCGTCCGCGCCCGCGCCCTCCCGCAGCCGCTGGGCCACGGCGGGCAGCGTCACGCCGGCCAGGTGGGACATCTCGGCCGACAGCCGGGCCGCTTCGGCCTTGAGGCGGCTGTTCTCCGACTCCCGCTCGGCGGTCGCGCCGCGGGCCCGGCGGACGAGCCGGTGGTCGACGAGGACGGTGACGGCCACGCACACCCAGCCGGCCGCCACCACGGCCAGGGCCCACGTGGTGGCGTCGGACGGCGCCAGGGCGACCGCCGCGCCGCCGGCGGCGGCGCTCGCCACCAGTACGGCCGACCGTGCGGCGAACGAGGTGCGCGGCACCCCCGCCGGCGGGTGCTGGCTGGGCGAAGCAGGCACTGGCATGGAGCGGTCCCTCGGTCGGTGAGAACAGGGGAATCAGAGGCGGCGGTACGACGCAGCCGCGGGCCGGGAAGGAGGTCAGCCGACAGGAAGGCGATCTTCCGACCCCGTGTGGCTCATATTAATCACCCTGATGTACGAGAAGACCCCTCTTGTTGCACAGTCCGTCAGCAATACGAGTTCGTCGCGAACCCATCGCCCGTACGCCCCCGCTGTGATATCCGAGATGACTCCGGCGGGACCGGCCGGAGGGCGGAAACGCGGGCAGGGGCGACACTGACGCGACGTCACATCACCTCGGTCGCATGGTTTCACCTGTCCGATCACCCGAACGAGCTAATCATTTTCAGCCAACTGTGCGAACATCAGGCCCTTCTCACGCCCGGGACGCTGTGACGACCGAGGCGCCGGAGTGAGGGAATACCGCCGATCGTGAAGGTTCCGTGACGGCCGGCCGCGGAGGGCGGCGGACGGGGCGGGCGGCGCCGACGCCGGGGCGGGCGGCCCGTCGGCGGGCGGCCCGACCCGACGACCCGAGCACCGGACGAGGGACGACCGGGGGGCAGGTCACGGCGGCGGGCCGCCTCGGATTCGCCGGTGCGACGCCGGAGGGGGTCAAGCGGGTGTCCCGTATGCCGAAGAACGCCGCGATCAGATCGGCGGTGTTCACGTCCTGGCTGGTCCTGCCGATCACTGCGGGCCCCTTGGCGGGACCGGGGATGGTATGTCCCCCTCCGTGCACCGTGTACAGCACCACCGGTGGCCGTTCCGGCTGCCGGTGGTCGGTGCGCTCGACCCATGTCCTGCCGTCGGAGCCGGCCCGTTTCGGCAGCGACACGCTGACGGGCTCGCCGGTGATGCCGTTGCGGGCCGCGAAGTAGGCCGCGGTCCGCGGCACCGACAGGCTTCGCCCGCCGCCCCTGAACAGGGTCCGCACCCACCAGCTCATCTCGCCGCCTTCATAGCGGATGATCGGGTCCTTCGTCCCGTGGATCAGCATCACCGGCATCGGGGCGGGCGGCGCGTCGGCCGGCAGGAAGTCCTCCGGCACCGGCATGGTCGCCGCGATCACCACCGCCCCCGCCACCAGCTCCGGCGTCTCGTGGGCCAGGCGCATCACCATCTGCCCGCCGTTGGAGTACCCCACCGCGAACACCCGGCGCGGATCGATGTGATGACTGTCCGTCAGTCTTCCGATCACCGATCGGGTGAAGGCGACGTCATCGATGTTCTCCTTGCGGGCCGCGAAGGAACTGTGGCGGCGCGCGTCGTTCCAGTGCCCCCGGTGACCGTCGAGGTAGACGACCACCGCCCCGCCGTCGTCCGCCGGCGCGTCGAAGACCCCACCGGGGAACTTCCGGTGCTTCGCCCCGTTCTGCCTGGAACCGTGGAACACCAGGACGAGAGCACGCGACGGCTTGCCGTCCATGGCCCCACCACGGTGTAGGTGCGCGTCCTGCCGCCCACCTCGATGCTTTCCCGCTCCATTTGCCGCACTGCCTCCATCCGCCCGGTCCGCTCCGCCGGCGTGACGCAGGCCCACCTGCTGCCGCTGATGTGCGGGGTGGTCCACGCGGCGACCGTCCACCCCGCCACCGACACCGACGGCCGCAGGGCCGGCGCCCGCCGCTACCTCACCCTCGTACTGGAAGGACTCCGCACCCGCGAAGGCTGACCGCCGGTCCGGGGTCACCGGCGCCCACGCCGCGCCGGCTCCGGGGAGGTGGCCATGAGCGAGGAACGCCGGGGTCACCGGGAGTCGGGGGCGTCATCCGCCCCTCCGCTCCAGGGGCTTCCCAGGGACTTCCCGCCGCTTCGCCGCCGCAAGCTCCCGAAAAACCGGAGGCCCTCTCCCAAGCAAAGCCGCAGGTGGCGGCAGACGAGTCGGGCTGTACGCCGGGTTCTGTTCCGGCGGGTCCTCGCGGGCCCGCCGGCGACGGCCATCCATCTAGGGCCGGCGTTGCCGCCGGCCTCGTGCGGTCTACCCGCGGACTCGGGCGGGCAGCCCTCGATCGTCCGCGCAGAGATACCTCCGAAGAGGCGTCTCCTCTTGACCTTGCTCCGGGTGGGGTTTACCTAGCCGCCTGAGTCACCTCAGGCGCTGGTGGTCTCTTACACCACCGTTTCACCCTTACCGGGGACCGAGGTCCCCGGCGGTCTGTTTTCTGTGGCACTGTCCCGCGGGTCACCCCGGGTGGCCGTTAGCCACCACCCTGCCCTGTGGAGCCCGGACGTTCCTCGGGAAGTCCCGTGAGGGACTCCACGCGGCCGCCCGCCCGGCTCGTCTGCCGTGTGGCCCATGGTACCGGGCGCGGGCGGGGCCTCGGCGCGGCGGCCGTCGCCAGGACCGAGCCGGTGAGGATCAGGGCGAAGGCGGCGAGGACGGGGGCGGTCAGGGGTTCGTTCAGGAAGAGCGCGCCGGCGGCCACCGCGATCGCCGGGTTGACGTACGTGATCACCGACGCGCGGACCGGGCCCGCCTCCCTGATCAGCTCCAGGAAGGCCACGAAGGCCACCGCCGTGCAGACGACGCCGAGGGCGGCCAGGGCGGCGAGGGCCCCGGTGGAGGGCAGGGCGGCCGGGCGGGTCGCGATCGCCGCGGGGGCGTAGACCAGGGCGGCCAGGGCCAGGCAGGGCGTGATGAGGTGCAGTGTCGGGACGTCCTTGAGGTGGCGGTCGGCAATCAGGGGCGCCGTGGCGTAGCCGACGACCGTCACCAGGACCTCCGCCAGGGAGAGGGCGTCGCCGCCGGTCAGGTGGGGGGCGGTGAGGACGCCGACGCCGCCGAGACCGAGCGCCAGGCCCGTGATCCGGCGGGCGCCCAGCGACTCCGCGGCGCCGAAGGAGCGGGCCAGCAGGACGCCGGCGATCGGTACGCCCGCGATCAGCAGGCCCGCCGTGGAGCTGGACAGGTGGCGTTCGGCGTCGGTCAGGGTGTACCAGGGGCCGACGATCTCGATGACCGCGAACGCCAGCATCGGTTTCCAGTACGTCCGCAGGTTCCGGGCCAGCCCCGGTCGGCGCAGGGCGAAGGGGAGCAGGAGGACGGCGCCGAGGGCGCAGCGCGTGAACACCACCGTCGACGGGGACACCTCGTCCACCGCCACTTTGATCATCAGATAGGGGATGCCCCAGACCACTCCCATCAGGGAGAAGAGGGCCCAGCCGCGTGCAGTCATGCGGTGAGTGTCGGCCCGCTCAGCAGGCGCTGTCTTGAACGCTGTTGCGGTACACCGCCGGGGTCACCCCGAGGACGCGGCGGAACCAGCGGGTCAGGTGGGCCTGGTCGGCGAAGCCGACGAGGCCGGCCACCTCGGCGGGGCGCGCTCCGGCGTCCAGGAGGGCGCGGGCCCGGGCCACCCGGTACTGGGCGAGCCAGGCGTACGGGGGTACCCCCATCGTCGTACGGAAGGCGCGCAGGAGTTGGTAGCGGGAGAGGCCGAGGTCGGCGGCGAGGGCGGTGAGGGAGGGCGGGGCGAGGAGCTCGTCGGCGAGGCGGTCGCGGACGGCGCGGGCGACGGTGCCGGCGCCGGGGACGGCCGTGTCGTCCGCGCGGGCGGTGGAGTGGCGGCGGGCGAGGGCGGTGAGCAGCCAGGGGATGCGGGACTCCGCCTCCAGGGGGTCCGGGCAGGAGCTCACGTCGGTGTGGGCGCGGCGCAGGGCGGCGGCCAGTTCGGGGTCGTCGAGGACGGGTTCGCGGAAGTGCGGGAGGCCGCCGAGGGTGCCGTCGGTGAGGAGGGTGGGGGCGGCGTAGAGGGCGCGGTAGGAGTAGCCGTCGGGGGCGGCGGGACCGCCGGTGTGCATCTCGCCGGGTTCCAGGACGACGATCGAGCCCGGCCCGGACACGATGCGCCCGCCCCGGTAGGCGATGGTCTCCAGGCCGCCGACGGTGACGCCGACCGTGAACTCGTCGTGGGCGTGCGGGGCGTACTCGTGTCGGCTGAAGCGGGCGGTGAGCAGGTCGAGGGGAGGACCGCACCGCCCGAGCCGCGCCCTGGTCCAGCGGGCCTCTTCCCGTACGTCCGTCACCGCGCACCCCCGCTCCCAGGGGATCAGAGGAAGTCGGCGGTGTCCAGGTCGAATTCGAAGGGGGCGGGGAGGGTGATCGGTTTGCCGAAGGGACGGGTGCACCGCTCGCGGTACTCGTCCTTCTCCGGGTCGCTGAACAGCGTGACCGAGGAGGCTTCGCGGTCGACGAGGAGGTAGAGGGGGATGCCTCCGCGGGCGTAGCAGCGGCGCTTGGCCTCCCGGTCCGCCTGAGGCTTGCCGGATGTCACCTCCGCCACCATGGCGACGCCGTCGCAGGGCATCCAGGGGTCGGCTCCCCGATAGAGGCGCATTGCCGTGGGAGCGAAGGTGCCGTCCGGGATGGCGTGGTTCTTCGGGCAGGCTCCGCCGCTCTTCAGCTTCAGGCCTTTGTTCCCGGAGAAGTCCATGTCGGTACGGGACCGCCTGATCACCTGCTTCATGATCAGGTTGATGTAGTCCTCGTGATCCCCGTCCGGCGGCGGCGTCACGACGATCTCCCCCTCGATCAGCTCGGCCCGGAAACCCTCCGGGGTCTCCAGGGCGAGAAAGCCCTCCAGCAGGACGTCCGCCTGCGAGAGCGGCTCATGGGCCATGGCAGTCATGTCACGCCCCTCCTTCTGTCGCCCGCCAGACTGGGACATCGGCTGATCACCTGTCCATGAGATCGGGAACCGTTCCTTCGATCGTGGCACAGGACCAGGACCGCCGTCAGGCGACACAGCACTGCCTTGACCCTGTCGCGGCGTCAACGTTTCTACTGGGGTCATGCGGATCGGAGAACTCGCCGCGGCCGTCGGTGTCACCACGCGGGCGGTGCGGCACTACCACCAGTCGGGGCTGTTGCCGGAGCCGGAGCGGCTGGGGAACGGGTACCGGGACTACACCCTGCGGCACGCCGTCGTGCTGGCGCGGATCAGGCGGCTGACCGAGCTGGGTCTTGGGCTCGCCGAGGTGCGGGACGTGCTCGCGGACGAGGCGGGGAAGGACCTTGTCGAAGTGCTGACGGAGCTGGACGAGGACCTGGCGCGGCAGGAGGCCGCGATCCGGGAGCGGCGGGCGCGGCTGCGGACCCTGCTGGAGGACGAGGGCGGGCCGAGCGCCGAGGGGCCGGTCTCGCCGGAGCTGGCCGCGCTGTTCCGGGACACGGCCCACCTGTCCGACTCCCCCATGGCCGTCAAGGACCGCGAGATGCTCGCGCTCATCGAGACCGCGGCGCCGCCGGAGGAGCGGGAGCGGCTGATGGGGCTGCTCGGCGGGGTGGTGAGCGCGCCGGGCGGGGCGGAGCGGGCGCGCGCCCTGTACGGGATGCTCGACGCGCTCGCCGACGCCGAGCCGGACGATCCGCGGGTGGAGGAGGCGGCCCGGGCGCTCGCCGCGACCGTGCCGGACGGGCTGGTCCCGGAGGGGACCGGCCTCGATGAGGCCGACGGTTTCCTGCGGGCCCTGTACGCCGACTTCCCGCCGGCCCAGGCGGAGGTGTTCCGCCGCATGCTGCGCATCGTCACGGAGGGGCGGTCATGAGGGGTGTACGGGTGGTGGGGGCGCTGGTCCGGCACGAGCTGCGGCTGGTGATGAGCCTCTGGCTGTGGTTGGCCCGGCGCAGGTACGGGGTCGGTGGCGGGACGGCGTTCGGGTACGCGCGGGGGCAGGCGGCCCTGATGTACGGGTTCGCGTTCGTGTGCGTGGTCGAGACGGTGGCGATGTCCGTGCTGCTGGACGACTGGCCGGTGGTGCACGCGGTGGTGCTCTTCCTGGACGTGTACACCGTCGTCTTCGTCGTCGCGCTGCACGCCGCGTCCGTCGTACGGCCTCATGTGGTGGACGACGGTGTACTGCGGGTGCGCCGGGCCGTCCACGTCGACCTGCGGATCCCCCTCGGGCGGATCGCCTCGGTCCGGCGTGAGCTGCGGACGACACACGAGGCGGCGGAGGGGGAACTCGATCTCGTCGTCGGTGCGCAGACGAACGTCACGGTCGAGCTCGCCGAGCCGGTCGGCCACCCCACCTTCTTCGGGCGTCCCCGCGAGATCCGTGTGGTCCGTTTCCACGCGGACGACTCCGACGGGCTCGTACGCCTCGTCCGCGCGCTCGCTGCACCCCCTCTCCCTGGTGATAGCGTCTCACCGGACAGCTACCGGAGGGACACGGCACGTGGTGGCCAAGGGCACGCAGACGCCTCGTGAGCGGTACCGCGCCCAGGTGCGCGCGGAGGTCAAGGAGCGCGCCTGGGAGCAGATCGCCACGTCGGGGGCGCCGGGGCTGTCGCTGAACGCCATCGCCAAGCAGATGGGGATGAGCGGGCCCGCGCTGTACCGGTACTTCGCCGGCCGTGACGAGCTGATCACCGAGCTGATCCGGGACGCCTACCGCGGCCTCGCCGACGCCTTCCGCGCGGCCGCCGCGTCCGGCGCGGACCTGGACGGGCTGGGGCGCGCGCTGCGCGCGTGGGCGCTCGACGACCCGCAGCGCTACTTCCTCGTCTACGGCACACCGGTCCCCGGCTACCACGCCCCCGACGACGTCACCGCGATCGCCCGCGAGATCATGGCGGTCCTCCTCGACGCCGCCCGGCTCGTCGAGGGCCCGGCCGACGGCACCGGCCTCGACGACCACCTCGCCGAACACCGGGAGTGGGCGGGCGACCACCCCGCGGACCCCGCCGCCCTGCGCCGCGCGCTGTCCTTCTGGACCCGGCTGCACGGGGTGCTCTCGCTGGAGCTGGCGGGGCACTTCACGGGCATGGGCTTCGACCCGGCCGTCCTCTACGGCGCCGAACTGGACCGGCTGGCCCACGCCGTACGCTGACTTCGAGCCCGATCGAAGGAGTACGTGTGCTTGTCCTGCTGCCGCCGTCCGAAGGCAAGGCCGCTTCCGGCCGCGGTGTCCCGCTGAAGTCCGAGTCGCTGTCGCTGCCGGGGCTGGCCACCGCGCGGGAGGCCGTCCTCGCCGAGCTGGTGGACCTGTGCGCCGGCGACGAGGACAAGGCGCGCGAGGTGCTCGGGCTGAGCGAGGGGCTGCGGGGCGAGGTCGCGAAGAACGCGGAGCTGCGGACCGCCGGGGCGCGGCCCGCCGGGGAGATCTACACCGGGGTGCTGTACGACGCCCTGGACCTGGCGTCCCTGGACGCGGCGGCGAAGCGGCGGGCGGCGGCGTCCCTGCTGGTGTTCTCCGGGCTGTGGGGCGCGGTGCGGGTCACCGACCGGATTCCCTCCTACCGGCTCTCGATGGGCGTGCGGCTGCCCGGTCTCGGCGCGCTGAGCCGGCACTGGCGTGCGCCGATGGCCGAGGTGCTGCCCGAGGCGGCCGGGGACGGGCTGGTGCTGGACCTGCGGTCGGCGGCGTACGCGGCGGCCTGGAAGCCGAAGGGCGAGGTGGCGGCGCGGACGGCGACCGTACGGGTGCTGCACGCGCCGACCCGGAAGGTGGTCAGCCACTTCAACAAGGCGACCAAGGGGCGGATCGTACGGAGCCTGCTGACGGCCGGGGCCGTGCCGGAGGATCCCGCCGGGCTGGTGGAGGCGCTGCGGGACCTCGGGTACGAGGTGGAGGCGGCGGCGCCGGCCAGGGCGGGGGCGCCGTGGGCGCTGGACGTGCTGGTGGACGAGGTGCACTGACTCGCTCATTGCATCATCTGCAATGACCTTTGCGCGGTGCGCATCGGGGCGGGCAGGATGACGTCATGCGCTCTCCCCTGCCCCCCTCCCCGGACTCCTTCTCCGTGCTGGACCTCGCTCCCGTCGTGCCCGTCGTCGTCGTGGAGGACGCCTCCGACGCCGTACCGCTGGCGCGGGCGCTGGTGGCCGGGGGGCTGCCCGCGATCGAGGTGACCCTGCGGACGCCCGCCGCGCTCGACGCGATCCGGGCGATCGCCGGTGAGGTGCCGGACGCCGTGGTCGGCGCCGGGACGGTGATCACACCGGCGCAGGTGGACGAGGCGGTGGCGGCCGGGGCGCGGTTCCTGGTCAGCCCGGGGTGGACGGACGTCCTCCTTGAGGCCATGCGGTCGTCCGGGGTGCCGTTCCTGCCGGGGGTGTCGACCACCTCGGAGGTGGTGGCGCTCCTGGAGCGGGGGGTGCGGGAGATGAAGTTCTTCCCGGCGCAGGCGGCGGGCGGCACGGCGTATCTGAAGTCGCTCGCCGGTCCGCTGCCGCAGGCCCGCTTCTGCCCGACCGGGGGCATCGGCCCCGATTCCGCGCCGGAGTACCTCGCGCTGCCCAACGTGGGGTGCGTGGGCGGGAGCTGGATGCTTCCGGCGGACGCGGTGGCCGCCGGGGACTGGGGCCGGGTCGAGGCGCTGGCGCGTCAGGCGGCGGGGCTCAGCGCAGGTGCGAGGTGTCGTTGAACAGGCGGACGCTGGCGTTGCCGTCGGCGTAGTACGCCACGGCGGAGAACGAGGCCGCCGAGAGTTCCATGCGGAACAGGGACTCGGGCGGGGCGCCCAGGGCGAGGCGGACGAGGGTCTTGATCGGTGTCACGTGGGTGACGAGCAGGACCGTACGGCCGCGGTACTCGGCGGTCAGCCGGTCGCGGGTGGCGGCGACCCGGGCGGCGGTGGCCGCGAAGCTCTCGCCGCCGCCGGTGGGTTCGGCGTCCGGGGAGGACAGCCAGGCGTTCAGGTCGTCGGGGTGGCGTTCGCGGACCTCGCCGAAGGTGAGGCCCTCCCAGGCGCCGAAGTCCGTCTCGCGCAGCCCGTCCTCCACGGTCACGTCGAGACCGAGCCGGGCGGCGACGATGCCGGCGGTCTCGCGGGTACGGGCGAGGGGCGAGGCGACGACCGCCTGGACGGTGCCGCGCCGGGCGAGGAACTCGGCGGCCCTCTCGGCCTGTTCCCGGCCTACGGAGGAGAGGGAGGGGTCGCTGCCGCCGCTGCCCGAGAAGCGCTTCTGCGGGGTCAGCGGGGTCTCGCCGTGCCGCAGCAGCACGAAGGTCGCGGGCTGCCCCAGGTCGGCGGGTGCCCAGCCGGCGGTGGGCGCCGCGACGGCCCGCGCGGCACGGACGTCGGCGTCGGCTTTGGCTTTGGCACCGGCGGCTTCGGCTTCGGCTTCGGCGACGGTGGTGGCCTCGGGTGCGGTGCCGGTTCCGGCCGCCCGCGCATCCTCGTCGGCCTCGACGGCCCCGGAAGCGTGCACGCCCTCAGCCGCGGTACCCGCCCCGGCCGCCCCGGAGGCGGTCACGGCACCGGTCCCGGTCGCGCCTGAGGCGGCGCCGGTGACGGTGGCACCCTCGGGTGCGGCACCGGTTCCGGTCGCCCGTGCGGCCCGCGCTTCCGCGTCGGCTCGTACGCCGTCGGGCCCGGCGACGGTGGCACCGGAAGCGGTGGACGCGGTTCCGGGCCCGGCGGTCTCGTCGGGCGTGGGGGGCGCTTCCGCGGGCCGGGCGTCGGCGGCGGAGCCTCCGGACGCCGATGTCAGCGCCGCCCGGACGCGGGCCGCGCCCGCCGCGGCGTCGCCCGGTGGGCCCGACGGTTCGGCGCGGGGGAGGTCGAGGGCGGCGCGGGAGGCCGCCGCCGACCACGCCTCGCCCCGCTTGCCCGCGTCCATCGCCTCGTTGGCCAGGCGGTCGGCGTGCTTGTTCCGTGCGCGCGGGATCCACTCGTAGGTGACCCGCTCCGGCGGGAAGACCCGCGCCGCTTCCGCCGCGAGCGGCTTCATCGCCGGGTGCTTGATCTTCCAGCGGCCCGTCATCTGCTCGATGACGAGCTTGGAGTCCATCCGGACGTGGACCCGTGACTCCGGGTCGAGCTCACGGGCGGCGCGCAGGCCGGCCAGCAGGCCCCGGTACTCGGCGACGTTGTTGGTGGCGACACCGAGGTACTCGGCCGCCTCCACCAGGGTCTCCCCCGTCGCCGCGTCACTCACCACGGCCCCGTAGCCCGCGGGCCCCGGGTTGCCCCGCGACCCGCCGTCCGCCTCGACGATGAACTCCCGCACCCCGGCCCCCCGCGATCCCTACAGCCCCGACTCGGACGTACGCACCAGGATGCGGCGGCAGTTCTCGCAGCGCACCACCGTGTCGGGCGCCGCGGAGCGGATCTCGTTCAGCTCGGTGATGGCGAGCTCCTGGCGGCAGCCCTGGCAGGTACGGGCGTACAGCTTCGCCGCGCCGATGCCGCCCTGCTGCGCGCGCAGCTTCTCGTACAGGCTCAGCAGCGGGGCGGGCACGGAGGCCGCGACGACCTCGCGCTCCTTCGTCACCGAGGCCGCCTCGCCGTCGATCTCCTCGACGGCCGCGTCCCGGCGCGCGGTGGCGTCGTCGATCCTCCCCTGCACGGAGCCGACCCGCTCGGTCAGTTCGGCGACCCGCTCCTGCGCGGACTCGCGGCGCTCCATGACCTCCAGGACGACGTCCTCCAGGTCGCCCTGCCGCTTGGCGAGGGAGGTGATCTCGCGCTGGAGGTTCTCCAGGTCCTTGGGCGAGGAGACGGCACCGGAGTCGAGGCGCTTCTGGTCGCGGGCGGCGCGCTGGCGCACCTGGTCGACGTCCTGCTCGGCCTTGGTCTGGTCGCGGGCGCAGTCGCTCTCCTCGGTCTGCGCGGCGACGAGCAGGTCCCGCAGCTGGGTGAGGTCCCGGTTCAGCGACTCGATCTCGGCGTGCTCGGGCAGCGACTTCCGCTTGTGCGCGAGCTGCTGGAGGCGGACGTCGAGGTCCTGGACGTCGAGGAGTCGGATCTGGTCGGCGGGCGCGGCGTTCAGTTGGGGGCTCCAGATGTGTCGGTGGTGGCGGGAGACGCCGCGTGGGCGGTCCAGGGGTCGGTGACCGTCCTCGAGACGTGGACCCGCAGGTCCCATCCGTGGCGGTCGGAGATCTCGTCGAGCTGGGCTGCCGCCAGCTCGCACCAGGGCCACTCGGTGGCCCAGTGCGCCGCGTCGAGCAGCGCGAGAGGACTGTGGGCGCGGGCCTCGGAGGCCGGGTGGTGGCGCAGGTCCGCGGTGAGGAAGGCGTCCACGCCGGCGGCCCGTACGTGGTCGAAGAGGCTGTCGCCGGAGCCTCCGCTGACGGCGACCGTGCGCACGAGCGCGTCGGGGTCGCCGGCGACGCGGATGCCCTGCGCGGTGGCGGGGAGGCGTGCGGCGGCGCGGGCGGCGAGGTCGCGGACGGTCAGCGGGTGGTCCAGTTCGCAGACGCGGCCCAGGCCCCGGCGGCCGTCCGGGTCGGACGGGTCCGGCACGAGGGGGCGTACGACCCTCAGGTCCAGGGCGCCGGCGAGGGCGTCCGAGACTCCCGGGTCGGCGGTGTCGGCGTTGGTGTGGGCGACGTGCAGCGCGATGTCGTTCTTGATGAGCGTGTGCACCACGCGGCCCTTGAAGGTGGAGGCCGCGACCGTGGTCGTACCGCGCAGGTAGAGCGGGTGGTGGGTGACCAGCAGGTCGGCGTCCAGCTTCACGGCCTCGTCGACGGTCTCCCGGACCGGGTCGACGGCGAACAGGACCCGCGTGACCTCCTGGTCGGGGTCGCCCACGACGGTGCCGACCGCGTCCCAGGACTCGGCCCGCTCGGCGGGCCACAGGTTCTCCAGCGCGGCGATGACTTCAGACAGACGGGGCACGCCGCCAAGGCTACCTGGGCCACCCCGCGCACCTGAACCGGCGCCGCTTCCGCCGGTCGGCGCCACGATCCCACGGAGCGCGGCGTCACGCCCCCTGGCGCACGGCGCCGCGATCCCCTGGCGTACGGCGCCGTAATCCCGTCGGGCACGGCGTCGTGATCCCGTCGGATGCGGCGCCGCGGTCCCATGGAGCACACGTCCGCTTCTCCCTCAGGCGAATCGTTCCTGGAGCACCCTTACGTGTGAAGTGCGGGCCCACAGGTCCGCCGTCCGTACGCACGCGACCTACTTTCGTCACCGGAGGTGACCGAACGATGACGGTCTGTGCCATCGAACCTGCGGCAGGGCACGAGGACGGAACCGGGCGAGCGGGCTGCACCATCACCGCGGACGGTTCCTACGCCGCACGCCTCGCCCTCGCCGGCGACTCCTTCTTCCCGGAGCGCTGGACCCTGGACGGCCCCGAGCCCTACGCGGTGCCGCTGCCCGGCAGCCGGCCCGAGAAACCCGGCACCGAGGTGCAGCCCCTGAACGACGGGCGGGTCCTCATCCACCGGCTGGTGGGCGGCCGGCACGCCTTCTCCCTGCTGTACCCGACCGGCCCCGGCACCGGCGAGCTGCCGCTGGGCACGGTCGAGTGCCCGGACGAGGGCACCCGGCTGCGGCTGTTGCCGCCCGCGCCGGACGGGGAGCGGGCGTACGCCCTCGCCGTGGGCCGGCGGTCGACGGCGGTGTGGCTGGTGGCGGGCGGCGCGTTCGGGCCGGAGCAGCTCGCGGAGGTTCCCGGGCGCTGCTCGGGCGGGGTGTGGCTGGACCGCGAGGGGCGGATGCTGGCGCTGGACCGGGAGGCCGGCGGGCGCACCAAGACCGTCGTGGTGGACCTGGAGCGCGGCGGTGAGACGTCCCCGCTGCTGCAGATCGCCGCCGGGAGCGACGACCGGTTGCTGCTCGCCGACCCGGACAGCGGGCTGCTGCTGATCCGCTCGGACGCGCCGTCGCCCGGCCGGGACCGGCTGGGCTGGGGGGTGCTGGGCAGCACGCTGCCGGTGCGCTTCCCGGAGTGCCTGCGGCTGGCGGACTGCACGGTCACGCCGTTCGCGATCCAGCCGGGGCAGATGCTGGCGCCGGAGGGCTGCGCGGTGGCCCTGCGCGTCGACGGCGCGTTCGGCAGCTGGGTCGGGGTGTGGCGGCCGGCGGAGCGGCAGGTGCACCACTTTCCGGCGCCGGCGGGGTGGCTGACCGGCGCCGGGCTGTGGACCGCGGACGGGGTGCTGCGGCTGCCGTACTCCACCAGGGCGGTGCCGTGCGGGGTCGCCGGGCTGAGGGCGCCCGGGCAGGAACGGCGGCGGGAAGGGCTGGACGTCCGTCCGGTGGTGGACCTTCCGGAGGCTCCGGGCCGCCCGGCGTCCGCCGGGCACGGGGCCGGGGCCGTGCCCGGGTCCGTGCCCGGATCCAGACCTGCGTCCGGGTACGAGTACGGGCATGGACATGAACACGGGCATGGGCATGGGTCCGGTCCCGTGTCCGGCAGTCGGCTCTCCACCGCCGTGGGATCCGGGGCCGGCGGCCGGATGCCGTCCGCCGCCGCGCCCATGACCGAAGGCAGGCTCGCTTTCCCCGCCGGCCTCATGCCCGAGGGACGGACCCCGTCCGCCGCCGTGCTCATGACCGTGGGTCGGCTCGCCACCACCACCGCACCCGCGGACGAGGCCCGCACCCCGTCCGCCACCACACCCACGACCACAGGCGGAGCTCCCTCCACCGCCGCGCCCACGACCACAGGCGGAGCCCCCTCCACCGCCGCGCCCACGACCACAGGCGGAGCCCCCTCCACCGCCGTGTTCATGACCGTGGGTCGGCTCGCCACCACCACCGGCCCCATGGCCGGAAGCCCCCTCCCGTCCCGGGTCACGCACGACGACGGCGACGGCAGCGGCGGCCGGTCGTCGTACGTCGTACACATCGCCGACGGCCCGCTCCCGCTGTGCACCGCGCACCTGCCCGACGGCCAACTGCCGCCCCCCGCCGAGCACATGACCGACGGCCCTGGCCCGTTCCACGCCGGACTTCCCGCGCACGGCGACCCCGGAGCCCCCGCCGCACCCCGTCCCGTCCCCCTCCAGCAGGCACCTCTGGGGCGGCTTGTAACGAAGTAGTGGCGGTCCGCGTGGCCGCCTGGATCCGGGCGGTGGTGTGCCGGTTAGACTCGCCCGGCTGTAGGAAAGATCATGTTTACGGGGTGAGTTCCTTCCGATGAACGACATCAGCACGAACGACCCGCAGTCCGCCGAGGGCGGGCAGGCCGCTGCCGGACACGGCAAGCACCGGGGGCCGGTCTCCACGCAGGACGCGGAAGCGTCCCCGCGCGGCCGGCACCGCAGGCCGGAACGGGCGAACGAGTACAACGAGTACACGGAGTCGGCCGCCTGACCCCACGTCAGGAACCGTTCCACGACCGAGCCGGGTCCCGTCCGTCATCGACGACGGACGGGACCCGGCTCAGTCGTGTCCGACCGTCGTGTCGGCGAGCACCGGCGCTTCGCTGCTCCCCACTCCCGGCTCCTCCCACGCTCCGGGGAGTCCCCCGGGACAGCACCGACGGTCACCCGCACCGCACCGTCCCCGCACCGCATCCGGATCCGCGGCGTCCCGCCCGGTGCACGGCCTCGGCGAACCTGGCGGCGCAGGAGCGGACGCGGGTGACGTCACCGCCGAGCAGGGTGTCGACGACCTCCTTGAGGGTCATGCCGTAGGCGCACAGGCCGTGCGGAACGGGTCACTCGACCCCTGCGCGCGGCGGATCCCGGGTCGGCGCGCGGGGGATTCCAGTCGCCGGAGAAGCGGTGAAGCGGGGTCTGGTCCTCGCGGGCGGCCCAGCTGCGCGGCTTGCGCCGGCTAGTGCTCCTTCCCCGTCCCCCTCGGCAGCCACAGCCACATCACCACCGCGCCGGCCGCCAGCAGTGCCGTGCTGGTGCGGAAGGCCAGGGCGTAGCCCTCCGTCAGGGAGTGCGGGGTGCGGGTGGTGCCCGTGTGGGCCGCCGCGATCGTGGACATGATCGCGAGTCCCAGGGAACCGCCCATCGTGCGGGAGGTGTTGACCAGCCCGGAGACCAGGCCGGCCTCCTCCGGTGCAGCGCCGGACGTGGCCAGCGAGGCCAGCGGGGTGGCGGCGACGCCCGCACCGAGCATCATCAGGACGCCGGGGAACATGATCGCGGTGAGGTACGCCCCGTCGGCGGTCATCGTCGACTGCCAGCCGAAGCCGGTCGTCGCGATCAGCGTGCCGAGCACGGCCACGGTGCGCGGTCCCGCCGTGCGCATCAGCCGGGGCGCGAGCTTGGAGCCGATGATCACGGCGAGCGAGCTCGGCACCAGGGCCAGTCCGGCCTCCAGCGGGGTGTAGCCGAGCACGTTCTGGGCGTACAGGGTCATGAAGAACCACATGCAGAACATGGCGGAGCCGCTGATGAGCATCGCCACGTTCGCCGACGCCACCGACCGCAGCCGCAGCAGCCCGAGCGGCATCAGCGGGGCCTTGGCCCGTGCCTCGGCGAGGAGGAACAGGCCGAGGAGGGCAAGCCCCGCGCACAGCGGCACCAGCGTGGCCGCCGCCGTCCAGCCCTCGGACTCGGTCTGTGAGATGCCGTACGCGAGGGTGGCGAGGCCGGCCGTCACCAGCAGCGCGCCCGGCAGGTCGAGCCGCCGTCCGTCCCCGGCCCGGCTCTCCGTCAGCCACCGGGCGGCCCCGGCCAGCACGAGCGCTCCGACGGGTACGTTGATCAGCAGCACCCACCGCCACGACAGCGCCTCCACGAGCACCCCGCCGACGAATCCGCCGGCCGCGCCGCCGCCCGCCCCGACGGCCGTCCAGGTCGCTATGGCCCGGGCGCGGGCCGCGCCCTCCGGCACGGCGGAGGTGACGAGGGTGAGCGTGGAGGGCGCCAGGACGGCCGCCCCGAGCCCCTGCACGGCCCGCGCCAGCAGCAACTGCCAGCCGTCCTGGGCCAGTCCGCCCGCCAGCGAGGCCAGCGTGAACAGGCCGAGGCCGACGAGGAACATCCGCTTGCGCCCGTAGAGGTCGCCGGCGCGTCCGCCGAGCAGCATGAATCCGGCGAAGGCGATGGAGTACGCGTTCACCACCCACTGCAGGCCCTGCTCGTCGAGCGCCAGCCCGCCGCGCATGGACGGCAGGGCGACGTTCACCACCGAGATGTCGAGGACGACGAGGAACTGCCCGGCACAGGCGAGCGCCACCACCAGCCACGCGGGCGGGGTGGCGCGGGCGGACCTGCGGGCGGTGCCGGTGGTTTCGAGCATGTGCGCCATGCTCTCAACCGGACCCCGCCCCGGCATCGGCCTTTCGTACGACGTGTACTCGGTCTCCGGACCTGGTCTCCGGGCCCGGACTCACCGCCCCCGGTCGGCCGGGGGCGGGCGGGGTTCCCCGTCGGAGCGGAGGCCGGCGGTCACATGCGGGTGGCGCCGCTGGTGTTCCGGTGTTCGCGCTTGTTCTTACGAGGGATGAGCCCGGCAAGTCCCAGCAGGCCGAGCAGGCCCCACAGTCCGCCGTTGCCGCCGTCGTCGTCGTTGTCGTCCTGCGCCTGTACGACCGTGGCGGTGGTCGGCTGGGCCGTCTGCTCGGTGGTCTGGCCGAACGCCGCGCCGACCGGGGCGATGGCGAGCAGGACGCCGATGACGACGGTGCCTACGAATTTGCGCATTGCTGTCTCCCTCATCTCAGTGGTCCCAGCAGTCGCTTTCGCACTGTCCGTAGTGCCCTTTTCCTTCCGCAAAAGACCTGAACGTTAGGAATGAAAGCAATTTTTTTGATTTCCGCCTCAACTTCAACCGGACGGATCGGCGTCGGCCGACACCAAAGGAACGGTCAAGAATTCGTTAGTGGCTCGAAGCATCGGAATAGTTGCCTCGGTGTACGGGGTTCGGACTGCACGTATCCCCGCACACGACCGGCCCTGGAGGCACCGTTCATGACGCAGACGACGACCGACCGTCCCTCCGGCGGAGCGGGCGGGGCCGTGGTCCCGGTGCTCGCCTTCGCGGGCATCACCGTCGCGGTGATGCAGACCCTGCTGGTCCCGGTCGTCAAGGACCTGCCGCACCTGCTGGACACCACCCCCGCCGACGCGACCTGGGTACTGACCTCGACCCTGCTGTCCGGCGCCGTGGCCACCCCGATCATGGGCCGCCTCGGCGACCTCTACGGCAAGCGGCGCATGCTGGTCACCAGCCTCGCGGTGATGGTGTTCGGCGCGCTGGTCAGCGCGTTCACCAGCGATCTGCTCCTGATGATCACCGGCCGCACCCTCCAGGGCTTCGCGATGGGCGCCATCCCGCTCGGCATCGGCCTGATGCGCGACATGCTGCCCCGCGAGCGGCTCGGCTCGGCGATGGCCCTGATGAGCTCCTCCATAGGCGTCGGCGGCGGTCTCGCGCTGCCCGCCGCCGCGCTGGTCGCCCAGCACTCCGACTGGCACGTCCTCTACTTCGGCGCCGCCGGCCTCGGCGTCCTCGCGATCGCGCTCACCCTGACCGCCGTACCCGAATCCCCGGTGCGCGCCGAGGGCACCTTCGACCTGCCGGGCGCGCTGGGCCTGACCGCCGGGCTGGTGCTGTTCCTCCTGCCCGTCTCCAAGGGCGGCGACTGGGGCTGGACCTCCGGCACCACGCTGGGCCTCTTCGGCGCGGCGGCCGTGGTGCTCCTCCTGTGGGGCCTGATGGAGCTGCGCGTCCCCGCGCCCCTGGTGGACCTGCGCACCAGCGCCCGCCGCGAGGTCCTGCTCACCAACCTCGCGTCGATCATGGTCGGCGTCTCCTTCTTCGTCGTCTCCCTGGTCCTCCCCCAGCTGCTCCAGCTCCCCGCCGGCCACGGGCTCGGCCGGTCGATGGTGGTCGCGGGCCTGTGCGTGGCCCCGCTGGGCGTGACGATGATGTTCACGGCCCCCGTCTACGCCCGGCTGTCCGCCCGGTACGGCCCGAAGACCACCCTCATCCTCGGCCTGCTGATCATCGCGGCCGGTTACGGCGGCGGCCTCGGCCTGATGGACGCCGCCTGGCAGACCGTCGTCACCTCGGTGGTCATCGGCGCGGGCATCGGCCTCGCCTACTCCTCCCTGCCCGCGCTGATCATCGGCGCGGTCCCGGCCTCGGAGACCGGCGCGGCGAACGGCCTCAACACCCTGATGCGGTCCATCGGCACGTCGGTGTCGAGCGCCGTCATCGGCATGGTCCTGGCGAACACGGCGGACACCGTGGGCGGCGTGGAGATCCCGACCCTCCACGGCTTCCGGATCTCCTTCCTGATCGCGACGGCGGCGGTGGCCGTGGGCCTGGCCCTCGCCCTCTTCCTGCCCGGCGGGCGCCCGTCGGACCACCCGCGCCTGCGGGCGAGCAGCGAGGAGGACGCGAACCCGGAGCGCGCGGAGGCGGCCCGGCACGGCCTCCGCGGCGGGGTCCTGGACGCGACCGGTGCCCCGTCGCCCGCGCCGAAGTCGCCCTGACCGACCGCCACGGCCGCCGGGCCGGTGCCACCGTCTCCGCCCACGACGGCGGCCACACCCTCGCCGTCCCCGCCGGGGCGCGTACGTCCTGGCCGTGCGCGCCCCGGCCACGCCCCGCTCACTCACCTCCCCGGCCCACCACGGGGGGCGACGGGCGCCCGGTCGACCCGGACCTGTCCCTGCCGGGCGGGACGGTCTCCACCCGACCTTTGTTACCCGGCGGTACCCCCTGTCGGCCGGTCCGGCGGGGAGTACGGCAGCATGGGTCCGTGCACACACGTACGCCCTCCGAAGAGGCGAGCCCCATGGCGACGACACCCGGGCCCGGGATCCTGGCCGCGTTCGAGGCGGCGAAGGGCTTCATGCCCGTGGACGAGGGCCTGGCCCTGTACGCGGCGGCGGCCGAGGCCGGCCGTCTCGGGCTGCCGCTCCTGGAGATCGGCAGCTACTGCGGCCGCTCCACGATCCTGCTCGCCGACGCGGCCCGCGCGGCCGGTGTCACCGCGCTCACCGTGGACCACCACCGCGGCAGCGAGGAGCAGCAGCCCGGCTGGGAGTACCACGACCCGGAGACGGTCGACCCCGAGCTGGGCGTGATGGACACCCTCCCCACCTTCCGCCGCACCCTGCACCGGGCGGGCCTGGAGGACCACGTGGTGGCCCTGGTCGGCACCTCCCCCCGGATCGCCGCCCTGTGGTCCTCCCCGCTCGCCCTCGTCTTCATCGACGGCGGTCACACCGACGAACACGCCACCGCCGACTACGAGGGCTGGGCCCCGCACGTGGCCGAGGGCGGCCTGCTCGTCATCCACGACGTCTTCCCCGACCCGGTGGACGAGTTCACCGGCCAGGCGCCGTACCGCGTCCACCTCCGGGCCCTCGCGTCCGGCGCGTTCACCGAGGTCTCGGCCACCGGTTCCCTGCGCGTACTGCGCCGTACCGGCACGGGCGTCCGACCCCGCTAGGGTGGCTGCGTGTCGTACACAGGTCCCGGTTTCGATCCGCCCCAGCCCCGACGGCCCCGGCGCGGGCCCCTGACCGTGGCGCTCGTCGCACTGGTGCCGAGTGCGCTGCTCGGGTGGGCCGTGTACGCCGCGGTGGGCGGGCCCGGGGGCGACGAAGGGGCGGGGAGCGCCGCCACTTCCCCTTCCTCCCCCTCTGCTTCCGCTTCCGCCTCGTCCCGTGCGTCGTCGCCGGCGCCGTCCGCGGGCTCCGCCGACGAGAAGCCCAGCGCCTCCGCCGCCGCGGGCGGCCCCCTCAGGGGCAAGGTCGTCGTCATCGACCCCGGGCACAACCCGGAGAACTTCAAGCACACCGCCGAGATCAACCGCCAGGTGGACGTCGGGACCCACCGCAAGGAGTGCGACACCACCGGCACGTCCACCGACGACGGTTACGCCGAGGCCGCCTTCACCCTCGACGTCGCCCACCGGATGCGCGCGCTCCTGGAGAAGCAGGGCGCCACCGTGAGGCTGACCCAGGACGGGGACCGGCCGTTCGGCCCGTGCGTGGACGAGCGGGCCCGGATCGGCAACAAGGCGAAGGCCGACGCCGTCGTCTCGGTCCACGCGGACGGCTCGGGCACCGGCAACCGCGGCTTCCACGTGATCCTGCCCGGCGCCGTGCACGCCGGTGCCGCCGACACCCGCGCCATCGTCGGGCCGTCCGAGGACCTCGGTACGCGCGTCGCGGGCAACTTCGTCCGCGTCACCGGCAGCGCGCCCTCCAACTACGTCGGCGGCGGTACCGGGCTCGTCACGCGTAAGGACCTGGGCGGTCTCAATCTGTCAACGGTTCCCAAGGTGTTCATCGAGTGCGGCAACATGCGCGATAGCAAGGACGCGGCGCTGCTGACCAGTGGTGCCTGGCGGCAGAAAGCGGCGCAAGGGATTTCCGACGGAATCGTGAGTTTCCTGCGCGGGTAGGGATCAGCGCGCTGATCCGGGCGGACAGCCCGATCCTTCGGACGATAATGTCGTCCACACGATGAGGGGTCATCCCCGCGCTTCACACCCGGGCCTTCGGGCCACACGGTGACAGCGACGCCTCTTCCGACGACGAGACGACCTACGAAGGACCTGAAGTGAATATCCGCTCCCTCACTCGAGGCGACGGCGTGGTGATCGGAGCAGCGGTATTGCTGTTCATCGCGTCGTTCCTCGATCTGTACTCGATCGATGGCGTTTCGGACAGCGCGGACATCCCCAACCTGTGGGACAGCGGGCCGGTGGTGCTCGGCATCGTACTGGCGGGGATCCTCGGTGCCGCGCTCGTCGTCGTGGCCCGGGGGCTTCCGCAGCCGCGCAAGGTCGCCGGTCTCGACCTCGGCCAGTTCGGCACCGCCTTCACGGTGTTCGCCGCCTGGTGCGCGCTCGGCAACATCTTCGACCCGACCGGCGGTTTCGACGGTGAGGGAGGCTTCTCCGACGACATCGGCGCCGGCACGGGTCTGATCCTGGCCCTCGTCGGCACGCTCGTCATGGCCGCCGCCGCCGTCGCCACCCCCCTGGTGCCCGCTCTCAAGGGTGCCCTGCTCCCGGCCGCCCGTCCCGCCGCCCCGCAGCCGTACGGTGCCCAGCCGCCCTCCGGTTACGGCTACCCGGGTGCGCAGCAGGCCTCGTTCGGCGGTCAGCCGCAGCAGCCCTACCCGGGCCAGCCGCAGCCGGGTCAGCCCGCTCCGGCGCCCGCCGGGGACTTCTCGCCGTTCTGGTTCGCGGTGCCGGTGCCCCGTCCGCTGTTCCCGGAGGACGGCTCGCCCACGCCGATCGCCGAACTGGCCCCCGGCACCTGGTACCTGGCGGTCGAGCAGCGCGGTCCGGCCCTCGTCGCCCAGACCCAGGACGGCCGCCGCGGCGTCCTCCAGGACACCTCGGGCATCCAGCGGGGCTGACCGGATCCGGCCCTTTCTCGTCACGGCCCCCCGCCCCACCGGGCGGGGGGCCGCTGTCGTACGGCGTCGCACGACCCGCTGCCGCTGCCGCTGCGGATCGAGGACCGGCGCCCCGGTGTTCTTCACGGTGGACCACCGGCGGCGCGGCCCGGAAGCGTGGCGCCCGCTGCGCACCCACCGTCGAACTTCCCCGCCGGCCCCGGACGTTCCGGGTTTCAATCGGCCGTTCGGGGCCAGTCGGAGAGTATGTCCCCTCGATATCGCACTGGTTCCAACTCCGCAGGGACGGTCGTCGCGGTGGTCGCGGACATCATGGCCGTCATCCTCGGACTCTGGATTCTGATGTACCTGCTGGACGCCAACCGGGCCAACGACCTGGTGCGGTTCGTCCATGACGCGGCCGACTGGCTGGCGGCCTGGTCGCGTGACCTGTTCACCTTCGACGAGGAATGGGCCCGGGTCGTCGCCGGCTACGGACTCGCCGCCGTCGTCTACCTGTTCGTCGGCCACGCCATCGCCGGCCGCCTGCACCGGCACTGACCCGGGTCCGTTCCGGGCCGGTTCAGGCGAGCGAGCAGCAGTCCGGGTCCAAGCCCCTGGGCAGCAGGTCGCCGCCGAAGACCGCGCAGGTGGCCTCGTGGCCGCCGAGGGCGGCGACCGCCAGCAGCAGCGAGCCGGCGGTCCAGGTGGTCAGCTCGCGCGGCCAGACCGCGTCGTCGTCGAAGACGTAGCCCGTCCAGTACAGGCCGCTCTCCGGATCGCGCAGGTGCTGGATCGACTGGAGCACCTCCAGCGCGCGGTCGGACTCGCCCACCGCCCAGAGCGCCAGGGCGAGTTCGGCCGACTCGCCGCCGGTCACCCACGGGTTGGGCACCACGCAGCGCACCCCGAGTCCGGGGACGACGAAGCGGTCCCAGCCCTCCTCGATGCGGGCCTTGGCCTCCGCGCCGGTGAGCGCGCCGCCGAGCACCGGGTAGTACCAGTCCATGGAGTAGCGGTCCTTGTCGAGGAACCGCTCCGGGTGGTGCCGGATCGCGTGCCGCAGCGCGCCCGCCGCCAACTCCCAGTCCGGCTGCGGCTCCTCGCGCTGCTCGGCGACGGCCAGCGCGCAGCGCAGCGCGTGGTGGATGGAGGAGGAGCCGGTGAGCAGCGCGTCCGTGGTGGGCGTGCCGTCGTCGTCGCGCCGCCAGCCGATCTGCCCGCCGGGCTGCTGGAGCCGCAGCACGAACTCCACCGCCGCGTACACCACCGGCCACATGCGGTCCAGGAACGTGTCGTCGCCGGTGGAGAGGTAGTGGTGCCACACGCCGACCGCGACGTAGGCGACGAAGTTGGTCTCCCGGCCCCGGTCGGTGACGTCGAGCGGGTCGCCGTCGGCGTAGGCCGCGTACCAGGAGCCGTCCGCCACCTGGTGCCGGGCCAGCCACAGGTAGGCCCGTTCGGCGGCGGCGTGCTCGCCCGCCGTGTCCAGGGCCATCGCGGCCTCGACGTGGTCCCACGGGTCGAGGTGGTGCCCCCGGAACCAGGGGATCGCCCCGTCCTCCCGCTGCACGGCGAGGATGCCGGCGACGGTCTCGGCGGCCTGACCGGCGGTCAGGACCCCGGGCAGGACCAGGTGTTCGGTCCGGGGGGTCGTCACGTGGCGTCCGCCTCCGCCTCGGCCCCGGTCGTGGTCCCGGCCTCGGTCCCGGCCCCGGCCGCCGTGCGCGGCAGGTGCGGCTTGGTCGCGTACGCCACGAAGCTCTTGCCGATCAGCGGGTTCAGCGCCCGCTCCGTGACCCGGGTGGCCAGCGGTTTCTTCATGATGTCCCAGACCAGCAGCTTGTGGTACGCCCGTACCGGCAGCGCCTTGTCGTTGTCCACGCCGAACGCGCACTTCAGCCACCAGTACGGCGAGTGCAGCGCGTGCGCGTGGTGGGTGCCGTACGGGCGCAGGCCCGCCTCGCGGATCTTCGCGAGCAGTTCGTCGGCCTTGTAGATGCGGATGTGGCCGCCCTCGACCTCGTGGTAGGCGTCGGACAGCGTCCAGCACACCTTCTCCGGGCCGTAGCGCGGCACGGTGATCGCGATCCGGCCGCCGGGCTTGAGCACGCGCACCATCTCGGCGAGGACGCCCTTGTCGTCGGGGATGTGCTCCATCACCTCGGAGATGATGACGACGTCGAAGGACTCGTTGGGGAAGGGCAGGGCGAGGGCGTCGCCCTCCATGGCGGTGGCGGTGGCCCCGGCGGGTGCCTCCCCGGCCTCCCTCATCGCCGCGAACCACTTGGCGACCTCGCGGATCTCCTCGCCGTTCTGGTCCAGCGCCACGACCTGAGCGCCGCGCCGGTAGCACTCGAAGGCGTGCCGGCCGGCCCCGCAGCCGAGGTCCAGGACGCGGTCGCCCGGGGCGAGCGGGAACCGGGAGAAGTCGACGGTCAGCACGTGGCCCTGCTTTCGCGGTCGGAGGTGTCGGCTGCGGGCACGGGCACGGCGGCGGCCGTGTCCGTGGGGGTGTCGGGAGCGGCGTCCCCGGCGACCGGGACGTCGGAGGTCGCGGGGCGGTCGGCTGCCCCGGTCGCGGCACGGTCCACGGGCCGGGTCCCGGAGCGGCCGACGGCCCGGGCGGCGCCCGTGTCCCGGCCCGCGCGGGCCATCGCCTCGCGGTAGTGGGCCACCGTTCCCTGGGCCGCGCGCGCCCAGGTGAAGTGCCGTAGCACCCGCTCCCGTCCGGCCGCCCCGAGCCGGGCGCGCAGCTCCGGGTCGCCGAGCAGCCGGGTCAGCGCGGCGGCCAGCGCCCCCGCGTCGCCGGGCGGTACGGCGAGACACGTCTCCCCGTCACGGCCGGCCACCTCGGGGATCGCCCCGCCGGTGGTGGCGACCAGCGGGGTGCCCGTGGCCATGGCCTCGGCGGCCGGCAGGGAGAACCCCTCGTACAGCGACGGCACGCACGCGACCTGCGCCGACCGCACCAGGTCGACGAGTTCGGCGTCCGAGATGCCCTTGACGAACTCGACGGCGTCCTCGAGGCCGTACCGTTTCACCGCCTGCGCGACGGGCCCCTCCACGGGCCGCTTGCCGACCACGACGAGGTGGGCGTCGGGCTGTTCGGCGCGTACCTTCGCCAGCGCCTCGACGAGGAAGACCAGCCCCTTCAGCGGCACGTCCGCACTGGAGGTGGTCACGATCCGGCCCGGTACGACCGGCACCGACGGATCGGGCGCGAACAGGTCGGTGTCGGCGCCGATGTGGACGACGTGGACGCGGTCCCGCCGTACGCCGAGGTCGTCGACGATCTCCTGGCGGGAGCTGCCGGAGACGGTGAGCACGGACGGCAGGCGGCGCGCCACCTTCTTCTGCATGCGCGTGAAGGCGTACCAGCGGCGCACCGAGTAGCGCCGCCGCCAGTCCCCGGCGGCTTCCAGTTCCAGCCGCCGGTCGACGGTGATGGGGTGGTGGATGGTGGTCACCAGGGGGGCGCCGAGGTCGCCGAGGAGGCCGTAGCCGAGGGTCTGGTTGTCGTGGACGACGTCGAAGTCGCCGCGCCGGGCGCGCAGATGGCGGCGGGCGCGCAGGGAGAACGTCAGCGGCTCGGGGAAGCCTCCGGTCCACATCGTGCCGACCTCGAGCGCGTCGATCCAGTCCCGGTACTCGTCGCGCTTCGGGGTACGGAAGGGGTCCGGCTGGCGGTAGAGGTCGAGGCTGGGCAGCTCGGTCAGGCTCGGCCCGTCATGGCCCTCGTCGAGGACGTCGAGTATGGGGTAGGGCTGGGCGCCGATGACCTCGACGCGGTGTCCGAGGCGGGCGAGTTCGCGGGAGAGGTGGCGCACGTAGACGCCCTGCCCGCCGCAGAACGGGTTTCCCTTGTAGGTGAGGAGTGCGATGCGGAGCGGTCGCAAGCCGTCGGATGCGGGCTCCTGGGAGGGCCCGGCCTGACTGGCCTCAGCGGTCACTCTGGGCCCCCTTCTCCCTGCACGGTCACGCGAGATTATGCCGGGACGCTCATCTAGAACAAGTTTCAGAGTTGATCGTTCGGAGGATCCGAATCTACCGGCAGGTAGGGGTGCGGGCAGCAGCGGATCAGGTGATTCACGCCACGACGGGCGGCATGCCATGCTGTCTGATCATCCATCCTCACCGACTGTCACGGACGGGACCCATGCCTACGGAAGCCAACAGGAACGAGGCGGCCAGGGCAGCCGAGGCGGACACCAGGGCGGCAGCGGGCAAGGCAGGCAGGGCGGCGGCGATAGGCAGGACGGTGACGGCGGGCAGGGCGACGGCGGCAGGCAGGGCGACGGCGGCGGGCAGGGCGGCGACGGCGGAGGCCGGTACCGCGCGCCCCGCCCCGGCCTCACCCCTCACCGAGCGCCAGGAGGCGCGCCGGCGCCGCATCCTGCGGACGTGCGCGCGGCTGGCCGGCCGGGGCGGCTTCGACGCGGTGCAGATGCGCGAGGTCGCGGAGTCCTCGCAGGTGGCGCTCGGCACGCTGTACCGCTACTTCCCGTCCAAGATCCACCTCCTGGTCGCGACCATGCAGGACCAGCTGGAGACCCTGCACGGCACGCTGCGGAAGAAGCCGCCGGCCGGCGAGACCCCGGCCGAGCGGGTCGCCGAGACCCTGATGCGGGCCTTCCGCGCGCTCCAGCGGGAGCCGCACCTGGCCGACGCGATGGTGCGCGCCCTGACGTTCGCGGACCGCAGCGTGAGCCCGGAGGTCGACCAGGTCTCGCGGCAGACCACGATGATCATCCTGGACGCCATGGAGCTCACCGATCCCACGCCCGAGCAGCTCTCGGCCGTCCGGGTCATCGAGCACACCTGGCACTCGGCCCTGATCACCTGGCTCTCGGGCCGCGCCTCCATCGCCCAGGTCAGGGTCGACATAGAGACGGTGTGCCGCCTGGTGGACCTGACGACCCCGGAAAGCGCCGACAGTCGCTGACAACCGCAGCCGAAACTTTCGACGCCGTTCCACCAAGGCCGCCGACGAGCTCCCGCTTCACAAGTCCCCACCCACCGACGGTTTCCGTCCTGCGCGAATGATTGACCGCCCTTCCAGTAGACCGTATCGTCTCCGCAGAAATTCGGAACCGAGTCCGAAACTTTCGTTCAACCGCACGGCAGCAATCCCCTCACCCGCAGCACGGGACCCACCGGAGAAGGGATGACATGCCCATGATCCAAAAGCGAGCGAGAACGGGAGCCGGAGGCGGTGACCCCGCGCGCGGCCGGCCGCGCGCCGCCCTCGGCGCCACCACCACCGCCCTGCTCACCGTCACCGCGCTCGCCGCGCTCCCCCGGACCACCGCCCACGCCGCCGACACTCTGGGTGCGGCGGCGGCCGAGAAGGGCCGCTACTTCGGTGCCGCCGTCGCCGCGCACCACCTCGACGAGGCGCCGTACACGGCCACGCTCGACCGCGAGTTCAACTCGGTGACACCCGAGAACGAGATGAAGTGGGACGCCGTCGAACCGAGACGCGGCACCTTCCTCTTCAGCCGCGCCGACCAGATCGTGGACCACGCCCGGAGCCAGGGCATGGACGTCCGCGGCCACACCCTGGTCTGGCACTCCCAGCTGCCGAGCTGGGTCTCCGGACTCGGCGCCGCCAACCTCCGGTCGGCGATGAACAACCACATCACCCAGGTCATGACCCGCTACAAGGGTCGAATCCACTCCTGGGACGTGGTCAACGAGGCGTTCCGGGACGGCGGCAGCGGCGCCCGGCGCAACTCGCCCTTCCAGTCCAAGCTCGGCGACGGCTTCATCGAGGAGGCCTTCCGCACCGCCCGCGCGGCCGACCCGGCCGCCAGACTCTGCTACAACGACTACAACACCGACGGCGTCAACGCGAAGAGCACCGCCGTCTACACCATGGTCCGCGACTTCAAGTCCCGCGGCGTCCCCATCGACTGCGTCGGCTTCCAGGGCCACTTCAACAGCAACTCGCCGGTCCCCTCCGACTTCCGGGCCAACCTCCAGCGCTTCGCCGACCTCGGGGTCGACGTGCAGATCACCGAGCTGGACATCGAGGGCTCCGGCCAGGCGCAGGCCGCCGACTACGACGAGGTCGTACGGGCCTGCCTCGCGGTGACGCGCTGCACCGGCATCACGGTGTGGGGCATCCCGGACAAGTACGCGCAGTGGCCGGGCGGCACCCCCCTGCTGTTCGACAACGACTACGGCAAGAAGCCCGCCTACGACGCCGTGCTGAACGCCCTGGGCGGCACCCCGGTGGCGGCCCGGGCGCGCCCTGCACCGCCACCTGCACCACGGCGGAGCAGTGGGGCGACGGTCACAACGGCAGGGTGACGATCACGGCGGGCGGTTCGCCGATCACCGACTGGAGCGTGGACGTCACCACGGCGATACGGCACCCCCGCCACAGGTCGGCGCCTGCACGGCGTCCTGACCCGGCCCGCCCGCACCCGCGCCCCTTCCCGGGGGTGCGGGTGCGGTGCGCTTCCCACGGACCCACGGACCCACGGGCCCACGGACCGCTTCCCACGTGACCCTGCTCACCGAAGCCGCCCCCGGCCCCTTCCCTACGGGCGGGTAGAGTGTCGGCGTCGTCATCACACCGTACGGGGGGAAGCCGGTGCAATTCCGGCGCTGACCCTTCCCCGAGTCTCGGCTTCGCTCGACCTGGGGAGACCCCTCTCGTGAACCGTCCGCCGAAGACGGTGAGCCGGACTGCCCCGCACGGTTCGTGACCGGCTCACGTGCCCGGCGCTCCGCCGGCGCGCGGCACCGTCGAGGTATACGGAGCCGAGCCGCCGGGGTGTCCCGCGCCGCCCGGCTCCCCGCAGGGAAGAAGGCACCCGCCGATCATGAATGTCCGCCGCAGCGCAGCGGTCCTGGCCGCCGTCGCCGTGATCGGCGCCGCCACCCCGGCCGCCGCCGACACCACCCCGTCCCCGTCGCCGTCCCAGGCGCTCCCCTCCGCCCTGTACGGCGACGGCGACCCGCAGTACGACGGCGTCTGGCGCCAGTCGCTCGCCCTGCTCGCCCAGCACACGGCCGGTGTCGAGCCCGCGAAGGCGGCCGTCGACTGGCTGGCCGGCCAGCAGTGCGCCGACGGTTCCTTCGCCCCGTACCGCGCCGACACCACCGAGGCGTGCGACGCGAAGACGATGGTCGACACCAACCAGACCGCCGCCGCCGTCCAGGCCCTCGCCGCGCTCGGCGGCCACGACGACGTCACCGAGAAGGCCGTCGGCTGGCTGAAGTCCGTACAGAACGAGGACGGCGGCTGGGGCTACACGGCGGGCGGCGCCAGCGACACCAACTCCACCTCCGTCGTCATCGGCGCGCTCGCCGCCGCCGGTGAGAAGCCGGCCGGGGTGGAGAAGGACGGCAAGTCCCCCTACGACGCCCTGCTGAAGCTGGCGCTCCCCTGCACGGGCGACGGCGCGGGCGCCTTCGCCTTCCAGCCGGACAAGAAGGGCGAACTGGTCGCCAACGCGGACGCGACTGCGGCGGGCGTGCTCGGTGCGCTGGGCGCGGGCCTGGTCGTCGAGCCCGGCGAGGGCGAGGCGAAGGCGTCCACCTGCGAGAAGGCCGACGGCCCCGAGCAGGCCGCCGCCAACGGCGCCGCGTACCTGGCCGACGCCCTCGCCGGGAACGGCCACCTCACCTCCGCCCTCCCCGGCGCCGAGGACCAGCCCGACTACGGCAACACCGCCGACGCGGTCGTCGCACTCGCCGCGCAGGGCTCCGGGAAGCAGGCCGGCGAGTCCCTGGCCTGGCTGGAGGAGAACGCCGCCGACTGGGCGGCTCGGAGCGGCCCCGCCGCCTACGCGCAGCTGATCTTCGCCGCCCACGCGACCGGCGCGGACCCGCGCGCCTTCGGCGGGACGGACCTCGTGGAGCAGCTCGGCGCGACGGGCCCGGCCGCCGCCGGGAAGACCTCGGAGACGAAGCCGGACGGGAAGGACGACGAGAAGAAGGACGAGTCGGAGTCCGACTCCGGCTTCGGCGTCTGGTGGTTCGTCGGCGTCTGCCTGGTCGCCGGTATCGGCATCGGCTTCCTGATCAGCGGCCGCGCGAAGAGGCAGCAGCCGTGATCCGCCGGGCCACCGTCCTGTTCCTGGCCGCGCTCCTGCCCCTGGCGGCGGGCGCGGGCCAGGCCCAGGCCGTCGGCTACCGCTACTGGTCCTTCTGGGAGCGGAACGGCACGGCGTGGACGTACGCCACCCAGGGCCCGTCCCTCGTCCGCCCCGCCGACGGCGACGTCCACGGCTTCCGCTTCTCCGTCAGCGAGAACTCCGCCGACGCGGCGAAGCCCCGGGGCACCGCCGACTTCGACACCATCTGCGCGAAGACCCCGGCGGCCGACGGCAGCAAACGCGTGGCCCTGGTCATCGACTTCGGCACCCCCGCCGACGCCCCGTCCGGCGAGACCCCGCCGACGGGCCGTACGGCCTGCGCCCGGGTCCCCGAGGACGCCACCACGGCCGAGGCCCTGGCCTCGGTCGCCGAACCCCTCCGCTACGACACCGACGCCCTGCTGTGCGCGATAGCGGGCTACCCGAAGAAGGGCTGCGGAGAACAGGTCGCGGCGGGCAAAACCCCCGAACCCGCGGCGAATAAAGCCGAATCGACCGACACTGGACCGTCCGTGGGCCTTGCAGCCGGAATCGCCGTAGTGCTCCTCCTGGGCGCCGCAGCCCTCTGGCAGGTACGCCGCCGTGCCACGTAACTGCGGGCAATCGTGCCGCTGGGGCGGCACGGGTGGGCGATGGGGGTCCCCCCGCTCGAGCGAAGCCGAGAGTGGGGGAGGCACCCGGCAAACGCCGGTAGAGCAGCCCACCCCCGCCCGGCACCAACACCGCACCCCCCACCTCCACCCCGGCGCCTGGTGGCTCTGGGCCCTCTCCCTCGGCACCGCCGCCACCCGCACCACCAACCCCCTCCTCCTCACCCTCCTCCTCACCGTCTCCGCCTACGTCGTGGCGGCCCGCCGCCCCCACACCCCCTGGTCCCGCTCCTACGGCGCCTTCCTCAAACTCGCCCTCGCCGTCGTCCTCGTCCGCCTCGCCTTCGCCGTGCTCCTCGGCTCCCCCATCCCCGGCACGCACGTGCTCGTCCACCTCCCCGAAGTCCCCCTCCCCCACTGGGCCCAGGGCATCCGCCTGGGCGGCAAGGTCACCGCCGAGGCCCTCGCCTTCGCCCTGTACGACGCCCTCCGCCTGGCCACCCTCCTCATCTGCGTGGGCGCCGCGAACGCCCTCGCCAACCCCTCCCGCCTGCTCAAATCCCTCCCCGGTGCCCTGTACGAACTCGGTGTGGCGGTCGTCGTGGCGCTGACCTTCGCCCCCCACCTCGTCGCCGACGTGCAACGCCTGCGCGCCGCCCGCCGTCTGCGGGGCCGGCCCGACAGCGGCGTCCGCGGCCTGCTCCAGGTCGGTCTGCCGGTCCTGGAGGGCGCGTTGGAGCGCTCGGTCGCCCTCGCCGCCGCGATGGACGCCCGCGGATACGGCCGTACCGCCCGGGTACCTCCCGCCGTCCGCCGTACCACCGCCGCCCTCACCCTCGGCGGCCTGCTCGGCGTCTGCGCCGGAACGTACGGGCTGCTCACCGCCGAGGGCGGCGCCTACGGCCTGCCCGTCCTCCTCGCCGGTGTCGCCGCCGCCCTCGCGGGCCTGTGGCTCGGCGGCCGGCGCACCCTGCGCACCCGCTACCGCCCGGACCCCTGGGACGTCCGGGCCTGGCTGGTCACGGCGTCCGGAGTCGCCGTGGCCGCCCTCCTGACCCTCGCCGCGTCCCGCGACCCGGCGGCCCTGCACCCCGGCGTGGTCCCGCTCGTCGCGCCCACCCTCCCCCTGTGGCCGGCGGCGGCCGTCCTGATCGGCCTGCTCCCCGCCTTCATCGCCCCCGCCCCCGAGGCGGCCACGGACACCCGCAAGGAGCCGACGACGTGATCCGCTTCGAGAACGTGTCGGTGACGTACGACGGAGCGGCCGAACCCGCCGTCCGGGGCGTCGACTTCGAGGTCCCCGAGGGCGAACTGGTCCTCCTCGTCGGCCCGTCCGGCGTCGGCAAGTCGACGGTGCTCGGCGCGGTGAGCGGCCTGGTCCCGCACTTCACCGGCGGCACCCTGCACGGCAGGGTCACGGTCGCGGGCCGCGACACCCGCACCCACAAGCCGCGCGAACTCGCCGACGTCGTCGGCACGGTGGGACAGGACCCGCTCTCCCACTTCGTGACGGACACGGTGGAGGAGGAACTCGCCTACGGCATGGAGTCGTTGGGCCTCCCCCCGGCCGTGATGCGCCGCCGGGTGGAGGAGACCCTGGACCTCCTCGGCCTCGCCGGCCTCCGCGACCGTCCCCTCGCCACCCTCTCCGGCGGCCAGCGGCAGCGCGTCGCCATCGGCTCGGTCCTCACCCCGCACCCCCGGGTGCTGGTCCTCGACGAACCGACGTCCGCGCTCGACCCCGCGGCGGCGGAGGAGGTCCTCGCGGTCCTCCAGCGCCTGGTCCACGACCTCGGCACCACCGTCCTCATGGCCGAGCACCGCCTGGAACGCGTCGTCCAGTACGCCGACCAGGTGGCGCTGCTGCCGGGCCCCGGCGAGCGGCCGTGGCTCGGCGCCCCGCCGGAGGTGATGGCGGTCTCCCCCGTCCGTCCCCCCGTGGTCGACCTGGGCCGCCTCGCCGGCTGGTCCCCCCTTCCCTTGACGGTCCGCGACGCCCGCCGCAGGGCGGGCCCGCTGCGCGACCGCCTCACCGACAGGCGGCCGCCCACCCGGGACCCCGAGCCGCCGACACCGGCCCCCACCCCCACCCCCGCCTCTGCCCCCAGGCGCCTGTTCCCGCGCAGGAAGCCCGACACCCCGGCCCCCGCCCCCGTGGCCGAGGTCCGTTCCCTCGCGGTCCGCCGCGACCGCGTCCAGGCACTGCGCGGGGTCGACCTGACCGTCACCCCCGGCGAGACGATCGCCCTCATGGGCCGCAACGGCGCCGGGAAGTCGACGCTGCTCAGCGCGCTCGTGGGCCTGGTCGCCCCCTCCTCGGGCTCGGTCCGCGCCGGTGACGCGGTCCCCCACCGCACCCGCCCCCGCGACCTGGTCCGCCGCGTCGGCCTGGTCCCGCAGGAACCCCGCGACCTCCTGTACGCCGACACGGTCGCGGCGGAGTGCGCGGCCGCCGACGGGGACGCGGGCGCCGAGCCGGGCACCTGCCGCGCCCTGCTGACCGAACTGCTCCCCTCGGTGGCCGACGACACCCACCCCCGCGACCTGTCCGAGGGCCAGCGTCTGACCCTCGCCCTCGCGGTCGTCCTCACCGCGCGCCCGCCCCTGCTCCTGCTCGACGAGCCGACCCGCGGTCTGGACTACGCGGCGAAGGCCCGCCTGGTGACGGTCCTGCGCGGGCTGGCCGCCGAGGGCCACGCGATCGTCCTGGCCACGCACGACGTGGAACTGGCGGCGGAACTCGCCCACCGGGTGGTGCTGCTCGCCGAGGGCGAGGTGATCGCGGACGGCCCGGCGGCGGAGGTGGTCGTGGCGTCCCCGTCCTTCGCCCCGCAGGTGGCGAAGATCCTCGCCCCGCAGCGCTGGCTCACGGTCTCCCAGGTCCGGGAGGCCCTGCGATGACCGCCGCCCGGAGCACGCACCCGCAGCGCCGGACCCGGGCCGTCCGCCTGGGCCCCCGTTCCTGGGCGGCCCTCGCCCTGGTGAGCGCGGTGGGCGTGGCGGGTGTCGGCTGGCCCTTCCTCGCCCCGCCCGACTCCTCCGTGAACGCCCACGCCCAGGACGCGCCGTGGCTCTTCGCGGGCCTGCTGGTCCTGCTGGTGGCGGTCGTGGGGGCGACGATCTCGGAATCGGGCCTGGGCCCGAAGGCGGTGGCGATGCTCGGCGTCCTCGCGGCGACGGGCGCGGCCCTGCGCCCCATCGGCGCGGGCACGGCCGGCCTGGAGCCCATGTTCTTCCTCATGGTCCTCAGCGGCCGGGTCCTCGGCCCCGGCTTCGGCTTCGTCCTCGGCTCGGTGACGATGTTCGCGTCCGCCCTGCTCACCGGCGGGGTCGGCCCCTGGCTGCCGTTCCAGATGCTGTCGATGGGCTGGTTCACGATGGGCGCGGCCCTGCTGCCGGGCGCCGGCCGGCTGCGCGGGCGCGCGGAGCTCTGCCTGCTCGCGGTGTACGGCTTCCTGGCGGCCTTCGCCTACGGCACGGTGATGAACATGGCGGGCTGGCCCTTCATGTCGGCCCTGGCCTCGAACATCTCCTTCGACCCGGACGCGCCGCTCCCCGCCAACCTGGCCCGCTTCGTCGCCTACTGCCTGGCCACGTCCCTGGGCTGGGACCTGGGCCGGGCCCTGGTCACGGTCGCCCTGACCCTCACCCTCGGCACCCCGGTCCTGAAGGCCCTGCGCCGCGCCACCCGGCGCGCGGCCTTCGAGGCGCCGGTCACATTCGGGGAAGCCCCTCGGTGAGCGGCCGCTCGCGCCTCGTGCACGAGTGGGTGAAGGACCCCACATGACCCGGGTCACATACGAAGCAGGACCGTAGCCGGACTCCCCGCGAGCACTCCCACGCGCACCGCCCCGCCCCCGTCCCCGCTGCGACCGCGCTTAGTAAAAGGGGCCTTTGCGGGTGATAGCGGGATTTGTTTCCGTGGAGCGGTCGCCAGGCGCCGACGTCCCCCACGGGTCGCGGCGCCGCCCCATGCCCCCGCCGCACGCGATCCCGTACGGCACCGGGCGTACGGCGACCTCCCCGTTCCCGACCGAAAGGCCGCCTGTGTCCGCCGCTTCTCTCCTCCGCACCGTCGCCGCCCCGAAGAAGGCCCTCGCCGGCGCCGCCCTCGCGGCCGCCGCCTGCGGCACGCTGATCGCCGCCGCGCCCGCCCAGGCCGCGACCACGACGAGCGCCTCCTCGGCCCAGGCGACCGCGAAGAAGATGATCGGCGACCCGGCCGAGTTCCAGTGCTTCTCGAGGATCGTCCAGCACGAGAGCAGCTGGAACCCCACCGCCACCAACGCCTCCAGCGGCGCCTACGGCCTGGTCCAGGCCCTGCCCGCCTCCAAGATGGCCTCGGCCGGCTCCGACTGGAGGACCAACCCCGCCACCCAGATCAAGTGGGGCCTGGACTACATGAAGGACCGCTACGGCAGCGCCTGCGACGCCTGGTCCTTCTGGCAGACCAACCACTGGTACTGACAGCACCACCCCCATACCGAAGGCGGCGACCCCACGATCCCCGGGGCCGCCGCCTTCGTCCGTCTCCGGGGCCGTGCGGCACCCCCGACCGAGCGGGAACTCAACCGAGGACGAACGGAATCCTCTCGGCGAGGCCGCCCAGTACCGTCCTCTGCTCGGCGGTCGCCGTACGGCGTCCCGTACCGATCAGGAGCACGTCCGTGTCGGCCAGCTCGGCGGGGAACGCCGCGCCGGCGATCTTCTCCAGTGCCGCGCGGGCCGCCGCGAGGGTCTCGGTGGGGGGCCGGGGGGCCGTCGGCAGGTGGGCGATCAGGTCCAGGTGGTGCAGGGTCCATTCCAGGACGTAGGCGGAGAGGTAGTCAGCGACGGTCAGGACCTTGTCCTGGGTGCTGACGCGGGCCGCCGGGTCGGCCAGTCCGGCGGCGCGGGCGGCCGCGGAGCCCACGTCGTCCAGGTGGAACTTCAGCAGGGCCGGGTCGCCGTACGCGGCTGCCAGACGCGGGACCAGCGCGTCCAGTGGGTCGTCGCCGGTCGGAGGATCGACCAGGTCCCAGTACGTGGTCGCGTCCGCCGTCGGTTCGGTGTCGGCGGGTGTGACCAGCGTGATCAGGACGTCCTGTGCGTCGATGACCAGGTGGCAGACCAGGTCCCGCACGAGCCAGCCCTCACAGCCGGACGGCCGCTCGAAGTCCGCGTCCGGCACGTCGGCGACCGCGGCGAGCAGGGCGGTCCAGGAGCGCGAGAAGGGGGTCATCGCGGCCGATCCGTGGTCGTCCGGGTCAGGAAGGCGGTGGAGGCGGTGGGGCGGAGGATGAGGATCGGGCCCGCCGGGTTCTTGGAGTCCCGGATCGCGACGGCGGAGCCGGGAACCTCGGCGATCTCGACGCAGTTGCCGTCCTGGCCACTGCTGTGGCCGGCCTTGCGCCAGTCGATCTCCATGGCGTTCCTCCCCCACGCGCCGGATCAGCTCGGAGAGCGGTCCTTCGCCGGTACCGGCGGCTCGCTGCCCACCTCGGCGGCGGCCGCCGTCGTCGTACGGGCGCGCGGCCCCTGGAACAGGTACGTCAGTCCGAAGCCGGCGCCGACGACGACCGCGCCGCCGGCCGCGTCCAGCACCCAGTGGTTGCCGGTGGCGACGATCGCGGCGGCCGTGAAGAGGGGGTGGAGGAGGCCCAGCGCCTTCATCCACACCCTCGGCGCGATGATCGCGATCACCAGTCCGCACCACAGGGACCAGCCGAAGTGCAGGGACGGCATCGCGGCGTACTGGTTGGTGAGGTGGGTGAGCGTGCCGTAGTCGGGCTGGGAGAAGTCCTGGACGCCGTGGACCGTGTCGATGATGCCGTGGTCCGGCATGAGGCGGGGCGGGGCGAGCGGGTAGAGCCAGAAGCCGACCAGGGCGAGGAGGGTGGCGAAGCCCAGGCTCGCGCGGGCCCAGCGGTAGTCGACGGGGCGGCGCCAGTAGAGCAGGCCGAGGACGGTCAGCGGGACGGCGAAGTGGAACGACGTGTAGTAGAAGTCGAAGAACTCCCGCAGCCATTCGACCTTCACCACGGCGTGGTTGACGGCGTGCTCGATGTCCAGGTGGAGCAGGCGTTCGAGGTCGAGGATCTGCTGTCCGTGTTCCTCGGCCCGGTCGCGGCCGGCCGAGTTGCTGCCGCCGGTCACGGCGAGGCGGACCTGGGCGTACGCGGCGTAGGTGACGCGGATCAGCAGGAGCTCGAGCAGCAGGTTCGGGCGGGTGAGCACCCGGCGCAGGAACGGCAGCAGCGGGACGAACGCGAAGCGGGCCGGGACGGGTGGGGCGTACGGGGTCGGGAGCGGCGTGCGGAAGGACGGCGAGCCGCGGAAGAGGAAGGGGAGCGCGGTGGCGGCGGCCAGGGCGGCCAGGAGGACGACGTTGTCGCGCAGCGGGTGCAGGAGCGCCGCGTTCGGCAGCAGCATCCTCGCCGGCAGCGTCATCACCAGGACGACGGCGACGGGCCACACCAGGCGGTCGCGGGCGCGTACGCCGACCCGGCCGGCCACGGTGAACAGCACCCACAGCAGCTGGTGCTGCCACGCGGTGGGGGAGACGGCGACGACGGCGCAGCCGGTGACGGCGACCGCGAGCAGGAGCTGGCCGTCGTGGGCGTAGCGCACCGCGCGGCGCAGGGCGAGGGTCGCGACGGCCGCGCCGAGCAGCAGGAAGAGGCCGGTCTCCAGCGGGCCCCGGAGACCGAGGCGGAGCAGGGCGCCGTGCAGGGACTGGTTGGCGAGGTCGTCTGCGGGGCCGCCGAGGCCGGTGCCCGCCAGGTGGTGGACCCAGTAGGTGTGGGAGTCGTGCGGCATCGCGGCCCAGGCGAGCGCGGTGGCCGCGGCGAAGGTGACGCCGGTGGCGGCGGCGGTCCGGCGGCGGTCGGTGAACCACAGCAGCGGGGCGAAGAGGAGGAGGGTGGGCTGGAGGGCGGCGGCGACGCCGATCAGTGCGCCGCTGACGCGCCGGCCGCGGGTGACAAAGCAGCCCAGCAGGACGAGCAGGACCGGGATGATGCTGGTCTGGCCGAGCCAGAGGGTGTTGCGCACCGGCAGGGACAGCATGAGCAGGCTGATGGCGACGGGTCCGGCGAGGATCGCGGTGCGGCGGCCGACCGGCTGGGGCAGGGCGCGGGCGGCGATCAGTCCGAGGGCGACGACCAGCAGCAGGGTGCCGAAGGTCCAGCCCCAGCCGAGGGCCTGTTCGGCGGGGCGGGTGAGGGGTTTGAGGACGAGCCCGCCGAAGGGGGTGCCGGTGAACCGGGTGGAGTCGTAGAGGGAGCCGCTGACGTGCAGGACGCCCTCGGGGCCCACCCAGGTCTCCAGGGCGGTCAGCCGTTCCCCGCTCGGTGTGGTGAGGACGACGGCGACCTGGCGTACGGCGAGGACGGCGGCCAGCAGCCACAGGGCCAGGCGCGCGGCGCGCAACCGCGCCCGGGGGCCGCCCGCCTCTGCCGCTGTCGCCGCCGTTGTCGCTGTCGCCCCGAGGGCCTCCGCCGGTCGCCCACCGCGGTCCGCGTTCGCCACGCCTCATCGGCCTCCCGCCCGTTTCGCCTCTGCGTCCCGTGCGTGGGGATTCACCTCACGAACCCCTGTGAGGCTCGCGCCACCCCTGGAGAGGGACGTGGGAAACCGCGGCTTCACCTGACGTCCCTCTCGCTTTTGTCCGGATGACGATAGTCCGTGGGGAATCACGTTGTACGCGAACGGCGCGAGAAGGGTCACAACGAACCACCGGACGGAGCGCCCCGGCGCGGGGCTGCGCCCCTGCGTACAGCACATTTATGTGCAGTGTGCAGCTATTCGCATACCGCCCGTAGAGGGGACAAGTGCGCCTATCGTCGTCTTTTCGGCCCGCCCGACAGCGCCGCCGCGCGGACCCGCCCCTGTTCCCGTCGAAAGGTAGGCGAGCGAAGTTTTGACCACTGCCACGGTCGCCGCTCCCCCGTCCACGCGGAAGGCCTCGCCGGAATCCGGCACCGCGCACACCTCCGCCCCCACCGCGCCCACCGTCACCGATCCCGCGCTCGTCCGGCGCGCCGTGAAGGCGGCGGCGCTCGGCAACGCGATGGAATGGTTCGACTTCGGTGTCTACAGCTACATCGCGGTCACGCTGGGCAAGGTCTTCTTCCCCTCGGGCAACCCCACCGCCCAGCTGCTGTCCACGTTCGGCGCCTTCGCCGCGGCCTTCCTGGTCCGCCCCCTCGGCGGCATGGTCTTCGGCCCGCTCGGCGACCGCGTGGGACGGCAGAAGGTCCTCGCCCTCACGATGATCATGATGGCGGCGGGCACCTTCGCCATCGGCCTCATCCCCTCCTACGCCGCGATCGGCGTCGGCGCCCCCATTCTGCTGCTGGCGGCCCGTCTGGTGCAGGGCTTCTCCACCGGCGGCGAGTACGCCGGCGCGTCCACCTTCATCGCCGAGTACGCCCCCGACAAGCGGCGCGGCTTCCTCGGCAGCTGGCTGGAGTTCGGCACCCTCGCCGGGTACATCGCCGGCGCGGGCCTGGTCACCCTGATGACGGCGCTGCTCTCCTCCGAGGACCTGCTCTCCTGGGGCTGGCGGATCCCGTTCCTGATCGCGGGCCCGATGGGCATCGTCGGCCTGTACCTGCGGATGCGCCTGGAGGAGACCCCGGCCTTCGCGGCCGAGGTCGCCAAGGCCGAGAGCGAGCGCCCGAAGGTGCCGCTGCGCGAGATGGTCACCGGCCAGTGGCGCGCGCTGCTGCTGTGCGTGGGCCTGGTGCTGGTCTTCAACGTCACCGACTACATGCTGCTGTCGTACATGCCGAGCTACCTCACCAGCGAGCTGGGTTACGACGCCACGCACGGCCTGGTCGTCGTGCTCGGCGTGATGGTGCTGATGATGGTCGTCCAGCCGTTCGCCGGCGCGTTGACCGACCGGGTCGGCCGCCGTCCGGTGATCGCGGCCGGCTGCGCCGGGTTCCTGGTGCTCTCCGTGCCGGCCCTGCTGCTGATCCGCGACGGCGGTCTGCTCGCGGTCGCCGCCGGCATGGGCGCGCTCGGCCTGCTGCTGGTGTGCTTCACCGCCGCCATGCCGTCCGCGCTGCCCGCGCTGTTCCCGACCCGGGTGCGTTACGGCTCGCTGTCGATCGGCTTCAACGTCTCGGTGTCCCTGTTCGGCGGCACCACCCCGCTGGTGGTCACGGCCCTGATCGGCGCGACCGGCGACATGATGATGCCCGCCTACTACATGATGGCGGCGGCCGTGGTCGGCGGTTTCGCGGTGTGGCGCATGGCCGAGTCGGCGGGCCGCCCGCTGCCGGGGTCGGCGCCGTCGCTGGAGGCCGGGGCGGCCGGGACACACCGGGAGAACGCCTGACGGGGAGAGGGGCACGGCGTATCTTCGTCAGCGGCACCAGCCAGACTGGCTGACAGCCGTACGGAAGGTACAGGCGCATGAGCGAGTCACAGCTCTGGCACGAGGTGGACGACTACTTCACCGGCCGCCTCCTGCCCGACGCCCCCGACGACGCCCTGGCGGCCGCCCTGCGCGACAGCGACGCCGCCGGCCTCCCGCCGATCGCCGTCTCACCGCTGCAGGGCAAGCTGCTCCAGCTCCTCGCCCAGTTGCAGGGGGCCCGGCACATCCTGGAGATCGGCACGCTCGGCGGCTACAGCACCATCTGGCTGGGCCGCGCCCTCCCCGCCGACGGGCGGCTGATCTCCCTGGAGTACGACCCCGGCCACGCCGAGGTCGCCGTCCGCAACATCGCCCGCGCGGGGCTCGACAAGCAGGTCGAGGTACGGGTGGGCGCGGCCCTGGAGTCGCTGCCCCGGCTGGCCGACGAGAACCCGCCGCCGTTCGACCTGGTCTTCATCGACGCCGACAAGGCGAACAACCCGCACTACATGGAGTGGGCGCTCAGGCTGACCAGCACGGGCAGCCTGATCATCCTCGACAACGTGGTGCGCGGCGGCCGGGTGGCCGACCCGGACAACACCGACCCGGACGTGCTGGGCACCCGCGCCGCCCTCGACCTGATCGGCGACCACCCCCGGCTGAGCGGTACGGCGGTCCAGACGGTCGGCGCCAAGGACTACGACGGCTTCGCACTGGCCCGGGTGCTGGCCTGAGCCTGAGCCCGGTGCTCCGCACGTCGTGGTTCTACACGTCGTGGTAGAAGCCCACGTTGACGCTGCGCGGGGCGGTGCGGTCCTGGATGACGACCTCGCCGCTGCCGCCCCGGGGCAGCGCCACGCTGCCGCCGTAGGCGACCGGCTGGGTGTACTCGCCCACGGTCAGCCGCACCTCGGAGGACGGGTCGGGCAGGGAGCCGCGCAGCCAGGTCAGCTGCCAGGTCCCGTCCGGCGCGCACTGGAACTCCAGGTGGACGCGCGAGACGAACAGCCAGTCGTCCGGCGTCGAGAGCCGGCACAGCGACTTGTCCCGGCCCACTCGCAGCACGGTGCCCGGCTCGCTGGGCGCGTCGGCCATGAGCATGCCGGCCGTGGCGCCCGCTTCCGCCGCGGACACCGCGGCCATGGTGAGTTCGAGCACGTGGGCTCCTCCTGAGACGTCCTTGCGGACCGGAGAGGCCCGGCCCCGCTGCCGCCGAATGATAAAACGCCCGGCTGCACGGCGTCCGGCACAATGGCCTCATGACCGAGCGAAAGCCACCCGGCGTCGACTTCGAGTCCTGGGTCGACAGGCAGATCCGTGATGCCGAGGCGCGCGGCGAGTTCGAGCAGTTGGCGGGGGCGGGCAAGCCACTCCCCCGCGAGGTCGAGACCACCTACGACGAACTGTGGTGGGTCAAGCGGAAGATGGCCCGCGAGGGCTTCTCGGTGCTGCCGCCGACGCTGGCTCTGCGCAAGGAGGCCGAGGACGCGCTGGAGGCAGCCCTCGCGGCGCCCTCGGAGCGGATCGTCCGGAAGATCCTCACGGAGATCAACGCGAAGATCAGCGACATGATGTTCAAGCCGCCGCCCGGCCCCCCGCTGGGCAAGAAGCCGTACGACGTCGAGGACGTCGTACGGCGGTGGCGGGAGCGCCGGGCGGCGGCGGGCGGGCCGGACGGCTCAGGCGTGTAGCAGCCGTTCCGCCAGCTCGCGGTAGTCCCGCAGGGCGAGCCGCAGCTGCTCGGTGTCGGTCGCCGCCCCGGCCCCGCCCTCGCCGGCGCCGTCGTCCTGCCAGGACCGCCGCAGGGTGCGGCGCCGCTCGGTGACCGCCTCCGTGAAGCGCTCGGTGAGCTCCTGCAGTGCGCGGTCGGCCTCCTGCACGGCGTCCCGCGGCGCGTCGACGAAGCCGGCCACGGCGTGCTGCAACCGCGCCGTGAGCTTGTCGGTGTCGTCGAGCCGGAGAAGGCGGGCGGCGGGGGTCCGGTCGCCGTCGTGGTGGGTGCCGGTACCGACCGGGACCCGGTCGCCGTCGTCATGCGTACCGATGCCGGTGTCCGTGGGGGCGGTGTTCGTAGGGGTGGTGGTGCCCTGCTGCGGGTGCGCGGCGACCAGCGGGCTCTCGCCGTCGGGGGCCGGGGCGGTGCGGCCGGCCTCCTCACGGGCGCCGGGGATCCGGATGCCCGGGCCGTCGGTGGCGTCGTTCCGGACGCCGGGGGTGGCGCGGTGCTCCTCGGCGGGCGGGATGTCGCCGGGGCGGCGGGTCGCGTCGGTCATCGCTCAGCTCTCCTTCGTCTGGTGCCGGTGGAACAACGACGGCGTGCGGTGGCCGCGGCCCTCGGCCGGGGACGTACGGTGGCCGTCCGCCCCGGCGCGATGGCGTCCGGCCTCGTGCCGGGACGGCCGCACCAATTCCTCGAACAGCGCGCGGGCCTCGACGACGGCCTCGCGCATCTCCTCGGTGCCCGCACCACCGTCGTGCGCGCCGTTCGCGCCGGCCTGCGCCACCCGGTGCACGCGCCGGTAGCCCTCGACGTGGTGGGCGTGGTGCACGGACAGCGCGGCGAGCTGGTCCTCGTAGTGCCCGTCGGCGGGGAAGCCCCGCGCGGCGGCAAGTTCGGCGATCAGCCGGTCCGCCTCGGCGACCGCGTCCCGCGGCGCGTCGACGAACCGCTCCTGGATCGCCGTCCAGCGCGCCTCGTACCTCTCCCGCTCGGTGGGCTCCAAGGGCCGTACGCGCAGGTCGCCGTGGCGCTCCAGGCGCTCGGCGAGCTCCCGCTCGGCGGCCTTGGTGTCCCCGTCGTGCCGGGCGACGGCACGGTCGTACTCGGGTCCGAAGCGCCGCTTCAGACCGGTGCCGTGCCGCGGGCCGCGGGCCCGCGACATCAGTACGGCCGCGACGACGGCGACCGCGACGATCACGATCAACGCAATGATCAAGCCAGTGGACATGAATGCCTTCCGGGTTCTCGACCGGGCCGGCGCTCCTCGCGAGCCGGTTCGCCTTCCGGGTTGCCCGAAGGTTCACGCACAAACAGTGCGGGACCGTCACGGTCCGCCACCGCTCGTCCGCCCGCGGGCCCGCCGCTGGTGCGCGCCACCCAGGACGCGGCCCGTGCCCCGGACGCCACCCGGAGGAGGGTCCTGGACACGCGCGGGGACCTCGTCGAGGCGCGGGCGCTGTACGCCCGGCCCGGCCACGCGCGGACCGGGCCGGGGGCGCACCTCAGCCGGCCCGTGCCACCGGCCGCGCGTCGTGCGGGCGTTCGCCCCGGGAGCCGCACAGCTCGTCGTTGAGCTCGTGCACCAGGTGCACCAGGTCGGTCGGTCGGTCCGGCCCCCACCAGTCGCCGAGCAGCTCGGCGAGCGACTCCTCGCGGGCCCGCGCCAGCCGCTCCGTCACCTCGCGCCCCTCACCGGTGAGCTCCATGTCGAGGCCCCGGCGCACGGCGAGGTGCCGTATCTCGGCCTGTCGGGCGGCCTCGAGGACGACGTTCAGCGGGACGGGGCCGCGTTCGGCGAGCCGGGCCGGTTCCACCGAGCCGTACCTCCTGATCCGCAGCAGCAGCCAGCTCGTCGCGGGCAGCAGGTCGTAGCCCGCCCGGTCGGTGATCCTCCGGTAGATCTCGCGGCGTCCCTCGCGGGTGCCGAGCACCGACAGCGCGCGGCACACCTCGTCGTACGAGGACCGTTCCACGGGGTTGCTGGCGAGCGTCTCGGTGACGTCGGGCGCGGTGACCGAGGCGCGCAGCCGGTCCTCCTTGAGGAACCAGGCCAGCGCGAAGCCGAGGAGGGCGACGGGTACGGCGTACAGGAAGACGTCGGTGATGGCGGTGGCGTACGCGTCGATCGCCGGCGGGCGCAGGGCGGGCGGCAGGGCGGCGATGCCGCGCGGGTCGGCCTCCAGGGAGTCGGCGGAGACGCCGGGCGGGAGCCGCTCTCCCCGGAAGGCGTCGGTGAGCTCGCCGCCGAGGCGGCTCGCGAAGATCGTGCCGAAGATGGCGACGCCGAAGGAGGCGCCGATGGAGCGGAAGAAGGTCGCACCGGAGGTGGCGACGCCGAGGTCCTCGTAGGGGACGGCGTTCTGCACGATCAGCACCAGGACCTGCATCACCAGGCCGAGTCCGAGGCCGAAGACGAAGAAGCACGCGCTCATCCCGGCGGTGGAGCTGTCCGCGTCGAGCCGGTGGAGCAGCAGCAGTCCGAGGGTGGTGACGGCGGTCCCGGCGATCGGGAACACCTTCCAGCGGCCGGTGCGGCTGACGATCTGCCCGGAGCCGGTGGAGGAGAGCAGCATGCCGGCCACCATCGGCAGCATGTGCACGCCGGACATGGTCGGGGTGATGCCGTGGACCACCTGGAGGAAGGTCGGCAGGTAGGTCATCGCGCCGAACATGGCGAAGCCGATGATGAAGCTGATCACGGCGGAGAGCGTGAACGTGCGCACCCGGAACAGCTTCAGCGGCAGTACGGGCTCGGCGGCCCGCCGCTCCACCGCCACGAAGGCCACGGCGAGCAGCGCGCCGAGCACCGCGAGCCCGATGATCTGCGGCGAGGCCCACTCCCAGGTGGTGCCGCCGAGGGAGGCGACCAGCACCAGGCAGGTGGCGACGGAGGCGATGAGGAGGGTGCCGAGGTAGTCGATGACGTGCTTGGTCCGCCGGCGCGGGATGTGCAGCACCGTCGCGATCACGGCGAGCGCGACGATCCCGACGGGCAGGTTGATGTAGAACACCCAGCGCCAGCTCAGGTGCTGGGTGAACAGTCCGCCGAGCAGGGGCCCCAGGACGCTCGTCGCGCCGAACACCGCCCCGAACAGGCCCTGGTAGCGGCCGCGTTCGCGGGGCGGTACGAGGTCGCCGACGATCGCCATCGACAGCACGATCAGCCCGCCGCCGCCCAGGCCCTGGAGCGCGCGGAACGCGATCAGCTGGGACATGTCCTGCGCCGCTCCGCACAGCGCGGAGCCCACCAGGAAGATCACGATGGCGGTCTGGAAGAGCTTCTTGCGCCCGTACTGGTCGCCGAGCTTGCCCCACAGCGGGGTCGCGGCGGTGGAGGCCAGCAGGTACGCGGTGACCACCCAGGACAGGTGCTCCAGGCCGCCCAGTTCGCTGACGATGGTGGGCAGCGCGGTGGCGACGATGGTCTGGTCGAGGGCGGCGAGCAGCAGGCCGAGGAGCAGGGCGCCGATCGAGACCAGGACGTTCCCGGACACGTGCTCCGGGCCGCCGGTGTCACGGGCGGACGGCCCGCCGGGCGCAGGTCCCGCGCTGCCCGTCTTCGGCGCCGTACGGTGCGTGTCCCCGGCCATGAAGACCTCCACAGAATCCTGGTTCCACCCTCCATCGTGATCGGAGTGACCCGTTATGGCCTGTTGAGTCCTGCCGGAAGTCCAGATTCCGGGGGCGTGCGGACGGGGCTGTGAAGAAGATCTGCATAATCTCTGGAGTTCACGAGGGGAGGGACGAACACGTGGAACAGCCGAACGGAAACCCGTGCCCGGAGTGCGGTGCGCCCAGGAACAGCGACAACACGCCGTCGTGCGCCTGCACCCTGCGTGCGTCCGACGCCCTTCGCGACGCCCGTACGGCGGAGGCGGCCGCCGCGGAGGACTTCGACCCGCTGCGCATACGTCCGTACGTCGAGCTGGACGGCGGGACCGGGCCGGCCGCGCCGGACGGGGCGGAGGCGGCGGGGGCCGCGGAGCCCGCGAACACGCCGGAGACGCCCGCGGAGGGGTCCGGGACCTCGGGGTCGGCCGACGAGACCATGGCCCTGCGTGCCGTCCTGCCGGAGGCGGCGCCCGGAGCGGCGGACGCGACGTCCGTCCTCCCCACGCCGCTGGCCCCCGGGACGTCCCGGCCGAACGCCACCGATCTGCACCTGTTCGACACCACGCGGCCCCTCGCGGCCGTCCCCGCCGCGCCCGCCGGTCCGGCCCGCACCGACGATCCGGCCCGCACCGACGGGACACCGTCGCGCCGGCGCCGGCGCGGAACGCTGGTCGCGGTCGCCGGGGCCGTGGTCGCCGTGGTGGGGGCGGCGGGGTGGGCGAGCGGACTGTTCTCCTACGAGACGCCGTCCCGGGACGGCGCGGCGCCGGAGGAGGTCAGGGCGGGCGTCCCGGACCCGTCGTCCGCCCCGCCCTCCGCGGAGCCGACGGCCGGCGCGCCCTCCGCCGCGCCGACGTCGTCCGCCTCCCCGTCGGGCTCCCCGTCGGCGAGCGCGAGCGCGTCGGCCTCGCCGTCGCCGTCGGCGTCCACCGCCTCGGCGAGCCCGTCGGGGTCCGCCGAATCGTCCCCGACCCCGACGACCACGGCGTCGACCGACTCCGCCGAGGACACGGAGGACGCGGAGGACACGGGGGAGGACGAAGGCGGCGCCACCGGCCCGGTGCTGCGCCGCGGCGACCGGGGTCCGGAAGTCGTCGAACTGCAGCAGCGCCTGCACCAGAAGTGGCTCTACAACGACGAGTTCCACGGCCGGTTCGACCACGGCGTGGAGAACGCCCTGCGCAGCTACCAGTGGTCCCAGGGCCTCCAGGACGAACTGGGTGTCTACGGTCCGCGGACGCGGGCCCGCCTGGAGGCGGACACCCGGGAGCCGTGAGGGGCCCGGCCCGCGGCTACTCCGTGACGTGGAGCCGGATCGTGCCGTCGGCCGCGGCCTCCACCCGTACCCGGGTCAGGTCGGGCACGACCACGTCCGGGCGGTGGAAGCCGGCCCGGGTGCCGATGCCCACGACCCGCATCCCGGCTGCGCGGCCCGCGGCGATGCCCGCGCCGGAGTCCTCGAAGACCACGCAGTCGGCCGGGTCCACGCCCAGTTCCGCCGCGCCCTTCAGGAAGCCCTCGGGGTCGGGCTTACTCGCGCCGACGGACTCCGCCGTCACCCGTACCTCGGGCTGCTCGAGGCCGGCGGCGGCCATCCGCGCCGTCGACAGGGCGACGTCGGCGGAGGTCACCAGCGCGTGCGGCAGCCCCTTCAGGGAGGCGAGGAACGCGCGGGCGCCCGGCACCTCGACGACGCCCTCGGTGTCCGCGGTCTCCTCGGCGAGCATGCGGGCGTTGTCGGCGTGGTTCTGCTCCATCGGGCGGTCGGGCAGCAGCAGGGCCATCGAGGCGTACCCCTGGCGCCCGTGCACGACCTTCATGACCTCGTCGCCGTCGAGCCCGTTCCGGTCGGCCCAGCGCCGCCAGACGCGCTCGACGGAGGCGTCGGAGTTGACGAGGGTGCCGTCCATGTCCAGCAGGAGGGCGCGGGCGGTGAGTACGGCGGTGGCCGTCATCGGCAGCTCCAAGGCGCGGAGGAGAGGGCTCCGGGCGGGGTGGCCCGGGGGAGGGACAGAGTGACCCCGCCCGCCGGTCAGGGAAAACGGGCGGGAGCCACTTTGTTCATCCACGGTACAAAACAAACCCGGCATCCCGCCACCGCCTTCGCCGAGCGTTCACCGACGCTTCGGCCCGCCGTCGCCGCGCGGGGTCCGCGCGGCGGGCGTCACCCGGCGACCGCCTCCCACAGGCTCCACACACCCAGGCCCAGCATCAGCAGCGCCGCGATCTGCGTGATCAGCTTGAGCGGGACCCGCTTCATCAGCGCCTTCCCGCCGACGATGCCGAGTCCGGCCACCGACCACAGCGCGAGCACCGCACCCAGGCCGACGGAGAGCGGGTCGTCGTAGCGGGCGGCAAGGTTGGCCGTCATGATCTGCGTCAGATCACCGAACTCGGCGACCAGGATCAGCATGAACCCGGCCCCGGAGACCTTCCAGAAGGACTGGTTCTCCGGCTTGCGGACCTCCTCCTCGTCCTCGTCCTTCTTCATCAGCAGCACCGCCGCGCCACCCAGGAAGAGCACACCCGTGATCGCGTGCACGATCTGCTGCGGCAGCAGCGTGAGCACGCTGCCGGCCGCCACCGCGAGCGCGACGTGGAGCGCGAAGGCGGCGGCGACACCGGCGAAGACGTAGGAGGCGCGGTAGCGGGTGCCGAGGACGAGGCCGGCGAGCGCGGTCTTGTCCGGCAGTTCGGCGAGGAAGACGACGCCGAAGACGACGGCCGTCACGGTCAGGCTGATCAACGGTTCCTCAATCGGTCGGGACTGCCCCACCGAGAGTGCTGCGCGATTTCCACGGGACACCTCGGCACGGCAGCACACGCGGCACCCGTGCCGTACGGCACGGGCGTGCACTGCTTGCCGAAGGTCTCGCTGGCCGGCCTCGCGTCACGAGGCCCGCCTCCGGGCGCCGGCTCAGGCGTGCTGAGCAGTGTGTCGACGGTCCGGCGAAGAGCTACTCCCCTTCTGCGCCGTCCATGGTACGCGAGGCCCGCACCGGCCGTCGCACGCGGAAACTTCACACCCGAACCATAGACGTGTCATGAACACGTCATTAGCTTCTTACCGGGCCCACCCCCGCCGGTCACACGGCGTCGCGAGCATTCCCCTGCCCGCACGCCAACGAACCCATCCCACGAGGGAGTTCGCATGTCGAAGTTCTACGCGCGTCGACGGCTCAGCACAGTCGCGGCGCTCACCGGACTCATAGCCTCCGCCGGCCTGTTCAACGGGCCGACCGCCTTCGCCGCCCTCCCCACCCCGGTCAGCGCCACCACCGCCCGCGGCTACCTCGCCTCGCTCACCGTGGCCACCGAGGACCGCACCGGCTACGACCGCGACCTCTTCCCGCACTGGATCACCCAGTCCGGCACCTGCAACACCCGCGAGACCGTCCTCAAGCGCGACGGCTCGGGCGTCGTCACCGACTCCTCCTGCGCCGCCACCAGCGGCAGCTGGTACTCCCCGTACGACGGCGCCACCTGGTCCGCCGCCTCCGACGTCGACATCGACCACCTGGTGCCGCTCGCCGAGGCCTGGGACTCCGGCGCCGACTCCTGGACCACCTCGCGGCGCCAGTCCTTCGCCAACGACCTGACCCGCCCGCAGCTCCTCGCCGTCACGGACAACGTCAACCAGGCCAAGGGCGACCAGGACCCGGCCACCTGGATGCCGTCGCGTACGGCCTACCGCTGCACCTACGTCCGCGCCTGGGTCCAGGTGAAGTACTACTACGGCCTGTCGGTCGACTCCGCCGAGAAGTCCGCCCTGCAGAACCACCTCGCGAGCTGCTGAGCGCGAGCCCCTGAGCGAACCGCCGAAACCTCCGGGTGCGCAAATCTCCCCGGTGGCCTCCGTCGCTGCGTACCGTACGGAGCGACGGAGGAAGGGGTCACCCATGGCCGGACTACGGCTCGGACCACTGCTGAGGTACGTCGACGGCTCGTCCGCGACCGTCTGGGTCGAGACCGGACGGCCGGGCACCGTCGGGGTGCGCTGCGCGGACGGCGCCGGCGGGACGGCCGGCACCTTCCGGATCGCGGATCACCACTACGCGCTCGTCCACGTCACCGGCCTCACGCCGGGAACGTCCACCCCGTACGAGGTCTTCCTGGACGACACACGGGTGTGGCCGCCGGCCGAGGACCCCTTCCCGTCGCTCCCGCCGTCCGTCATCCCCACCCCGGGCCCCGGCGACCGCACGCGCATCGCGTTCGGCTCCTGCCGCTGGGCCTCGCCGCCCACCGGGGAGCCCGACCCGGTCGGCCCGGACGCCCTGGACGCCCTGGCGCAACGCATCGCCGCCGACCCGGACGGCGAACGCCCCGACGTCCTGCTGCTCCTCGGCGACCAGGTGTACGCCGACGAGACCTCCGACGCCACCCGCGCCTGGCTCGCCACCCGCCGCGACCTGGACGAGCCCCCGGGCGGCCAGGTCGCGGACTACGAGGAGTACACCCACCTCTACTACGAGTCCTGGCTCGACCCGCAGGTGCGCTGGCTGCTGTCCACCGTGCCCACCTGCATGATCTTCGACGACCACGACGTGATCGACGACTGGAACACCTCCGCCTCCTGGGTCGCCGACATGCGGGACACGTCGTGGTGGCGGGAGCGGGTGCTCAGCGGTCTGATGTCGTACTGGGTGTACCAGCACCTGGGCAACCTCTCCCCCGCCGAGATCGAGGCCGACCCGCTGTACGCGTCCGTCCGGGCGGCCGACGACGGCACCGACGCGCTGCGCGCCTTCGCCTCCCGGGCCGAGGCGGACGCGGCCACCGTGCGCTGGAGCTACCGGCGCGACTTCGGCCGGGTGCGCCTGCTGATGGTCGACAGCCGCGCGGCCCGCGTCCTGGAGGAGGGCCGGCGCTCCATGCTCGACCGCGCCGAGGCCGACTGGCTGCGCGAACAGGCCCTCGACGGGCGCGGCTCCTACGACCACCTGCTCATCGGCACGTCCCTGCCCTGGCTGCTGCCCCACCTGGTGCACGACGTCGAGGCATGGAGTTCCGTGCTGTGCCGGGGTGACAAGGGCCCCCGCTGGGCACGGCTCGGGGAGAAGCTGCGGCGCGGGGCGGACCTGGAGCACTGGGCGGCCTTCCCGGAGTCGTTCGGCGAGCTGGCGGAGCTGATCGCCGAGACCGGTACGGGGCCGCAGGCACCGGCGACGGTGTGCGTGCTCTCCGGGGACGTCCATCACGCCTACGTCGCCGAGCCGAGCTGGCCGGCCGGTACCGGACCGGACTCCCGGGTGGTGCAGCTGACCTGCTCCCCCGTCCACAACTCCATCCCGCTGTCGATGAGGCTCGGCTTCCGCGTGGGCTGGGGTGGCGCCGCCCGGCTCCTCGGCCGCCTGTTCGCACGGCACGGCCGCCTCGCCCCGGCGCCGGTCACCTGGCGCAAGACGGGCGGGCCCTGGTTCGGCAACCAGCTCATGACGCTGACGGCCGAGGGGCGCTCGGCGGTGCTGCGGCTGGAGCACGCGCGGCAGGAGGAGACCGGGACACGGCTCAGGAGCGTGACGGAGACCCGGCTGAGCCGGTGAACCTGTGAGTCTGCTGTGAACCATGGTGCGGATTCGGTCACGTTGCCGGTCATGAAGACCGGAGCGGACGCCGCACCGGCCGGAGGGAGCGGGCCGCCCCGACCGGCGGGAGCGGCGCCCGAACGGGCGGGAACGGGCACCTCGACCGGGTGGGAACGGGCGCCCGGCCGGTCAGGCAGGGGTAAACCCATGGCCAAATGTTGAACTTGCAAGTACTCGTCGGGGGCACCTAGCGTGGGAGGTCGACTCGGTTCCGTCCCCCCGGACCGGCCCCACCCGGGGGCCGGCCTGACCGAAGGAGACCCCCACATGACCGAACGCCTCAACAGCGCGCAGCCATATGCCCTGGGCATGTTCCGCATCGTCATCGGACTGCTCTTCGCCTGCCACGGCGCCGCTTCCCTGCTCGGTCTGCTCGGCGGCACGGACGGCAACGGCAGCACCGTCGAGGCCGGCACCTGGCCCGGCTGGTACGCGGGCCTGATCCAGCTCGTCGGCGGCACCCTGGTCATGCTCGGCCTCGGCACCCGCGCCGCCGCGTTCATCTCGTCCGGCTCGATGGCCTACGCGTACTTCAAGGTCCACCAGCCCCAGGCCCTGTGGCCGATGGAGAACAACGGCGAGAGCGCGGCCATGTACTGCTGGGCCATGCTCCTGCTGGTGTTCACCGGCTCCGGAGCCTTCGGCCTGGACCGCCTGCTCACCAGGCGCTCGTCGGTGAACGACGAACGGGAGGCGGAGCGGACCCCGGTGACGGCCTGACCGTCCTCCCCGCCGGGCGGCCGTACGGGGCCCTCTCCCGTGCGGCGTACGGGAGCCCTCTCCCGTACGCCGCACGGAACCCCCTCCCGCGTGGCGTACGGGGGCCCTCCCCTTATATGAGGAGGGCCCTCTTCCCCTTTGCTCGGGGGAACGGAAGGGGAACTCCGGACGCCCACCACACGAACCCCTCGTGACCTTTCCGTCACTCACCGGGCGTACGCTGTGTGGCTGTCATGGGCAACCCCCTGCCACTCCTGCCGCTCCCCGCGACGGCGCGGCACGGCGCGGCCCGCGGGGGAGCCACGGGGAGTTCGGGTGGAGAGTCTGGGGTCGCTGGTCGGCAGCCCGTGGATCTATGCGGTGGTGGCCCTCTCGGTCCTGCTCGACGTGTTCCTCCCGGTCCTGCCCAGCGGAGTCCTGGTGATCACCGCGGCCACGGCGGCGGCCGCGGGCACGGCGGCCGACGTACCCGACATCCTGGTGCTGACGCTGTGCGCCGCCACCGCATCCGTCCTGGGCGACCTGGTGGCCTACCGCCTCGCCTGGCGCGGCGGCGCCCGTCTGGACAAGGCGATCGCCCGGTCGCGGCGGCTCAGGAGCGCGCAGGAACGTCTCGGCGCGGCGCTCGCCCGGGGCGGCGGCGCCCTCGTCGTCCTCGCCCGCTTCGCCCCGGCCGGGCGCTCGGTGGTCTCCCTCGGCGCCGGCGCCGCGCGCCACCGCGCCCGCGACTTCCTCCCCTGGTCCGCCCTGGCGGGGCTGTCCTGGGCCGCGTACAGCGTGGCCCTCGGTTATTTCGGCGCCCAATGGCTGGGCGCGACCTGGCTGGCCACGGCGGTGTCGGTGGGCGCGCTGTTCGCGGCGGGGGCGGGGGCGGGGTACCTGATGCGGCGACCGCGGCCTTCGGAGGCTTCCTAGGCCCCGCGGGCAACCGCACCACCGGGGCGAGGCCCTCCTCCTCAACTGCGGGCAGTCGTACCTCCCTACAGCGCCTTGAGGGCCCGGTAGGTGCCTCCAGGACGATGGGAGTCCCCTCGCCCGAGCGGAAGTCGAGAATGAGGGAGAAGCCGGGAACGGGGAAGGCACCCCGCAAATGCCGGGCTGCGTAACGCGCCCCCGCCCAGCCCTGGCACCGGTGAACCTACTCCGTCACCCGCCGCGCCGCGCCCCCGCGCACCTCCAGCCCGTCCAGCAACTCGGCCGTCGCCGAGGCGATCGCCTCCACCGCCCGGTCGAACACCTCTCGGTTGTGGGCGGCCGGTGCCCGGAAGCCGGACACCTTCCTCACGTACTGCAGGGCGGCGGCCCGGATCTCCTCTTCCGTGGCCCGCTCGGGCTGCACGGGCGGACGCAGGGTCTTGATGCTCCGGCACATGCCCTCAGTCTGACGCGCCCCCTCGGTAACTCGCCACTCAAAATCGAACAGGCGTATCATTGAGGCGTGGCTGCGACCTATGACTTTCCGAATGACCTCCTCGCCGGTCAGGAGGAACTGCACCAGGTCAGGGCCGAGTTGTCGGCCCTGCTGAAGCGGCTCCCCTGGTCGGTCGAACCTCTCGACGGGTTCAGCGACGACAACGGCTGGCGCAAGGTCGAGCGCCCCGCCTCGCCCGGCTGGACCGCCGACGAACAGGCCGAGGTGGAGAAGCTCCGACAACGGGAGCACGAACTCGCGGTGTTCGTCAGCACCCACCGCCACTGGGCCGAACTCACCGGCGCCGATCGCGTGCACGCCCGTTCCCGGCTCAAGCACACCCGCGAGGACACCGAGGAGTCCTCGTAGGACGGGCGGAAGGACCGAGGAGGCACGACGACAAAGGCCTCCGGAGCGACTCCGGAGGCCCTGTGTCCCGGTGGGCGCGGACGGTTTCGAACCGCCGACATCCTGCTTGTAAGGCAGGCGCTCTACCCCTGAGCTACGCACCCGAGGCCCGGGCCGTGTGCCCAGGTCGAGTCGACAGCCTACGTGACTCCGCTCCCCCACCTGAAGAGGGGGGCTTCCAACCCGAAGGTCGCGGTCCAGCCCGAACCGGTACCTTGCGAGACGAAGGGAAAGTACCACAGACCAGGGAAGTGATTCCCTCACCGGCGATCACCGGGGGATATCCCCACCCCGGATCCGCCAGCCGCCCGGATCCCCCGGCGGCCCCCCGGTCCGTACGGTCGAAGAGCGCTCGGACACCGCCGGAGAGCGCCACCGTCCGTCCCGGGGGGAGACCGTCATGACCCGCACCGCCCGCACCACCCGCACCACCGAGTCCGCCGCCGGCACCCGTGCCGCGTGGACACGCGTCCTCGCCCTCACCGGGGCCACCGTGGTGATCGTCGCGGGCGTGAGCGCCTGCGGGGCATCGGCCACCGACGACGACGAGCCCGACCGCCGGTCCTTCGACCTGCCCGGCAGGACCCTCACCGTCGACTCCGACGAATCCGCCCTCGAGATCGTCGCCTCGGACGAGAACGCCCCGGGCAAGGTCGAGGTCACCCGGTGGTTCCAGGGCACCGTCGCCATCGGCTCGGACCCGAAGGTCACCTGGTCCATGGACGGCGACCGGCTGGTGCTGCGGGAGAAGTGCTCCGGAATCGTCGCCGACTGCTCCACCAAGCACCGCATCGAGGTGCCGCGCGGAGTCTCCGTCAAGGTCGAGGAGAAGGACGGCAGCGTGCGGGCGTGGGGCTTCCGCGACGCGCTGAGCATCCGTACGACAGACGGTTCGGTCCATGTCACGGACTCCACCGGGCCGCTGGAACTGCGCACCGGCGACGGGTCCGTACGCGCGGAGGTCTCCTCCCGTACGGTGCGCGCCCGCAGCGGTGACGGCTCGGTCCACCTCGAACTGGCCGCCGTGCCCGACCTGGTGGACTCCCGCAGCGGCGACGGTTCCCTGACGATCGACCTGCCGCGTGCCTCCTACCGCGTGGACACCGGGGCCGGTGACGGCGCCGAGAACGTGTCCGTGCCCCGCGACGACTCCAGCTCCCACGTGGTGACCGCGCGCACCGGCGACGGCGAACTCACCGTCCGCACGGCGAACTGACCGGCCCGTGTCTTCGTCCTCTACCGGTGGGAGAATGACATCGGGCAGGGCGAACGACAGTACGGGAGAGGGATGTGACGGCGACACCAGCGCAGCCGCACTCGCCGTCGGAACCGCGCGTGCCTCGCGTGTGTCGTGCCGTGCCTCCTCTTCCTCCGCGGCCGGGTGCCCGGCGAGCCCGTGGCGCGCTGCGGGACGTGCTCGCCCTCGTGGGGCTGCCGCTGGTCGCGGCGCTGGTGCTGCCCGCCGCGTTCGCCGGGGGCGGGACGCGGCGCTGGTTCGGCGGGCGGGCCGAGAACCAGCGGGCCGAGGCGCAGGCCGCCAAGGACGCGGCGGCGGCCGCCTTCTACGAGCTCGACACCGCCCAGCGCGACCTGCGGATCTCCATCGAGACGATCACCGCTGTCGACGCCTCCCCCGCCGCCCGCCGTGCCGTCGCCGACTTCGAGGCCCTCGGCCGGCGCATCGACGAGGCCAGTCACCAGTACATCAGCGCCGTCGACGCCCACGACCTGGACCGCGACGATCTGGAGGCCTCGGTCGCCTCCCGGGCCCGCGACCGGCTGACCGCCGCCAAGGACGAGCTCGGCCGGGTCAAGCAGGAGTTGGACCGGTTCACCGACGGGCTCGGCCCCCTTCTCGACAAGGCCGAGACCCAGCTCGCCCGGCTCGCGCCCGCTGTCGAACGCGCCCGGCAGGCACTGCTCGCCGCCTCGAACGCCCTCGACACCACCCGTGGATCGGGCCTGAAGGCCGACGACCTCGCCGCCCGGCTCGCCGCGCTCTCCCCGGAACTGGCCAAGCTGAACCAGGGCGCGGGGCAGCACGGCGTGCCGGGAACCCTGGAGCGGGCCGAACGGGTCACGCGCGAGGCCGAGGCGGTCCGCGCCGAAGCCGAGCGGCTGCCGGAACGAGCCGCCGAGATCGACCACCGGCTGGTCTCCCTGCGCACCCGCGCCCAGGCCCTCACCACCCGCTCCGAACAGGTCGAACCGGTCCTCAGCGAACTGCGCCGGCGCTTCACCACCGCCTGCTGGCAGGACCTGCAGCACGTCCCCGACGTCGCTTCGGAGAACGTCGGCCAGGCGGAAGCGAGACTCGCCGAGGCCCGGGCGGCCCGCGAGGAGCAGCGCTGGGCGGACGCCACCGCTCTGCTGTCGACCGCGCGGGCGCTGCTGAACACGACCGACGAGGCGGTGTCGGCCGCCGGCGACCGGCTGCGGCGACTGAACGCGGTGCAGAAGGACCCCGGGCAGGAGATCGAACGCACCCGGTTCGCCATCCGGGACGCCCAGCGTCTGGCCATGGCCGGCCGCAACACCCCCGATCCGCGTCACGCCCGCCCGCTGGACGACGCCGTGGCCCGTCTGGAGCGAGCCGTCGCCGGGCTGGAGGGCCGTCACCCGGACTACTGGCACTTCCTGACGGAGACGGAGGAGGTACGGGTGGCGGTGAGCCGTGTGGTGGCCCTGATCCGGGAGGAACGCGGCGGCGCCGCCCACTGACCGGCACAGGACCGGCCGAGCCGGTTAACCTGTGCCCATGCCTCGCTACGAGTACCGCTGCCGGACCTGCGGCGACACCTTCGAACTGAGCCGTCCCATGGCGGAGTCCTCCGCGCCCGCGGCCTGTCCCTCGGGTCACGAGGACACGGTCAAGCTCCTCTCCACGGTCGCGGTGGCCGGTACCGCCGCGGCCCCGGCTGCCCGCGCGGGCGGTGGTGGCGGTGGCGGTGGCTGCTGCGGTGGCGGCTGCTGCGGCTGATCCCCGGACGGAGGCCACGGCACCGGACGTCAGCCGCACGTCAGCTGCCGAGGTAGCGCAGCACGGCGAGCACCCTGCGTGAATAGCCCTCACCTCCTGCCAGTCCGAGCTTGTCGAAGATCGCGTTGGTGTGTTTCTCCACCGCGCTCTGCGAGATGTGCAGCCGCCGCGCGATGGCCGCGTTGGTGTGCCCCTGCGCCATCTCGGCCAGCACCGCCCGCTCCCGCGCGGTGAGACGGGCGAGCGGGTCGGTGTGCGTCGTGCGGCCGAGCAGCTGCCGTACGACCTCCGGGTCGAAGGCGGCGCGCCCCTGCGACACCCGCTCCAGGGCGTCCAGGAACTCGTCGACCTGGACGACACGGTCCTTGAGCAGATAGCCGACTCCTTCCGACTCGCCGGTCAGCAGCTCGGTCGTGTATCGCTTCTCCACGTACTGCGAGAGCACCAGCACCCCCACCGATGGCCAGCGCCGGCGGATCTCCAGGGCCGCGCGCAGCCCTTCGTCGGTGTGTGTGGGCGGCATCCGCACATCGGCGACCACCACGTCAGGCGGGTCCTCGGCGACCGCCCGCAACAGCAGTTCCGCGTTGCCGACGGCGGCCAGCACCTGATGCCCCTCCTCCGCCAGCAGCCGCACCAGGCCCTCTCTGAGCAGGGTGGAGTCCTCGGCCAGGATCAGGCGCACGGCAGCTCCGCGGTCACCAGGGTCGGTCCGCCCGGCGGACTGCGCACCTCCAGGCGGCCGTCGAGCGCGGCGACCCGCCGGGCGAGACCGAACAGTCCGCTGCCCGTCGCGTTCGCGCCGCCCTTGCCGTCGTCCTCGATACTCACGTACAACACTCCTTCCTTCGATCCGACCTCGACCACTATCCGGGTCGGCGCCGCGTGCTTCACCGCGTTGGTGACGGCCTCGCAGACGACGAAGTAGACGACGGTCCCCACCGCCCGCTCGGGCTCCCCGGTGAGCCCGTACTCCACCCGTACCGGGACGGAGGCCCGCTCGGTAACCGTCTCCAGCGCCGCCCGCAGCCCTGCCTCGTCCAGGGTCGTGGGGTAGACCCGCCACGCCACCTCGCGCAGGTCGTCCAGGGCGTGCCGGCTCTCCTTGTGCGCCTGGCGCAGCAGCCGGTCGGTGCGGGCCGGGTCTTCGCTGCGCAGGGCGCGGCCGAGCAGCATGCCGAGCGCGACCAGACGCTGCTGCACCCCGTCGTGCAGGTCCCGCTCGATGCGCCGCCGCTCGTCGTTCACCGCGTCGACCACGGCCGCGCGGCTCGCGGACAGTTCGGCGATGCGCCGCTCCAGCGCGTCCTGGTGGCGGGGGCCCAGCAGGCGGCGGGCCAGCTTCCCCTCCAGTTCGGCCACGCCGACTATCCCCTGAACGGCGAGGAAGAGCAGGAAGAGCCCTCCGAGGGAGGTGAGGGTGACCGCTCCGGGGGTGCGTATCTCGTCGACCAGCAGCCAGAGGTACAGCCACGACGTGCCGTACCCGAGGCCGATCGCCACCGAGAGCATCACCACCGCGCCCAGGACACCCAGGGTCCAGCGGCAGGCCAGGTATGCCAGGGCCTGCGTGTCCTCGTACGCGGGCGAGGTGTGTGCTTCCAGCCAGGTCCGCAGCCGGGTGCGGTTCAGTTCCGTCAGTCCTCGCGCGCCCGCGAGGACCGGGCGGAGCACGGCGCGGCGGCCGCGCGGCCAGGCCACGACGAGCAGGAGGGGCAGGCCGGCCAGGACGGTGTAGAGCAGCTCGACGACGGCCGCGGCGGCGCCCCAGATCAGCCCCACCGCGCACCGCGTCACGCGTCGCACCATGTCTCGCATGATCGCGAGGCTAGTCGGACGCGGCACGGGGACACACTGCGGAAAACCGCAATCGCCGCTGCGGAGTACCTCAGGGCATCGTGCGGTTTTCCTCAGCGTTCCTTCAGCTCCGGTTCCCTAGCGTGGCAGGCATGACAGCCATCGCAGCGCACACGATCACAGCGGCCTCGGACGGGAGTGCCGGACCGCAGTGGGTCAACGACCTCATGGACGCCATGGGCGCCCCCGGGGCCGGCCTCGCCATCGCGCTGGAGAACCTCTTCCCTCCCATTCCCAGCGAGGTGATCCTGCCGCTGGCGGGGTTCGCCGCCAGCAGTGGGCGGATGGGTCTGCTCGCCGCACTGCTGTGGACGACCGCCGGCTCGGTGATCGGCGCGCTCGCACTGTACGGAGTGGGCGCGCTGCTCGGCCGGGACCGGACGGTGGCGATAGCGGAGCGGCTGCCGTTGGTGAAGGTCGCGGACATCGAGCGGACAGAGGCCTGGTTCCTGCGGCACGGGCCGAAAGCGGTGTTCCTCGGCCGGATGATCCCGCTCTTCCGCAGTTTCATATCGGTGCCGGCCGGCGTGGAGCGCATGCGGCTGCCGTTGTTCCTCGGTCTGACCACACTGGGCAGCGCGATCTGGAACACCGCGTTCGTGCTCGCGGGGTACGTGCTGGGGGACAACTGGGAGCAGGTGTCGACCATCGTGTCGGCGTACTCGAAGGTGGTCCTCGGCGTGGCCGCGCTGGCCCTGGTGGCGTTCGTGGTCCTGCGGCTGCTGCGCTCGGGCGACGGCCGCCGCCGGCGGGACGGGCGAGCGGACCGGGACGGGCGAGCGGGCACGGATCACATACGCCCGTCGTCGCCCGCCGCCGGTGCCGAGCACGCCGACGGGAGCACGTCCGGCCACGGGTACGACTCCACCGACACGATGAGCCTGCGACGCCACCGCTGACGTCCCGGCCACATGGCCTACCGGCCGCGCGGCCCCACCCGGGCGCGCACGACCCCACCCGGGCGACCGCACGGCCCCACCCGGACGAGCACGCGCCCCGGGCGGCCGCGCGGTCTCACCGAGGTGCGCGCACCGTCTGCAGGAACTCGCGCAGGATGCGCTCGCCGGCCAGGACGCCCCGCTCGGGGAGGGCCCTGAGCGCGGGGGCGGTCCAGTCGGCGTCGGCGAGTTCGCCGTGACCGGGGCGCCAGCCCTGGTCTGCGGCGAGGAGCAGGTCGGCGTCGAGGAGGGAGTCGCCGGCGGCGAGGGTGAGATCGGCGCCGGTGCGGCGGGCGACCTCGCGCATGGCCGCGCTCTTGGTGAGGGGCCCCGGCACTGCGTAGATCTTGCGGCCCTGGAGGGACACGGTCCAGCCGCGGTTCTCCGCCCACTCACCGAGTTCCTTCACCCACTCCTCGCGCAGCAGTTCCCGCTCGACGACGAGGTAGGCGAAGAGGTCCTCGGCGACCCGGTGCTTGCGCACCCAGACCGGGTCGGCGGTCCGCAGCAGGTGCTCCTGGACCTCGGAGAGCGGGGCGCACTCGTCGGCCAGGCGGGCGAGCACCCGGGCGTGCCAGTCCCGGTCGGACACGCCGTCGACGAGGAGGTGTCCGCCGTTGGCGCAGATCGCGTAGGTCGGCGGCGGGCCGGGGAGGTTGATGCGCTGGTACTGCTTGCGCGTGCGGGTCGTCGTGGGGACGAACACGGCCTCGTCGCCGAGGTCGGTGAGGAGCCGGGCCGCCGTCTCCGTCATGTAGGACAGGGGCTTGCTCTCGTGGACCTCCACGCACAGCAGCCGGGGGGCCCGCGCGTCCGGCATGGTCAGGGCGAGGGCGGCGGCGGAGTAGATGAGGGTGCGGTCGAGGTCGCTGGCGACGATGACGGGCATCAGCGGGTCACCGCCTTGCCGTCGGCGCCGGTGGCGCCACGGGTGTAGCGGGGGTGGATCAGCCCGACGCAGGTGTAGGGGAGTCCGTCGACCTCTTCGACGGGGACGCCCCGCTGCTGAGCGAGGAGGCGTACATGGGCGAGGTCGCTGCCGGCTCCGGCCCGGGCGAGCACCTTCCAGGGCACCCGGCGCAGCAGCACCCGGGTGGTCTCGCCGACGCCGGGCTTGACGAGGTTCACGTCGTGGATGCCGTACTCCTCGCTGATGCGTTCGACCGCCGCCCAGCCCTCCCAGGTGGGGGTGCGGTCGGTGGAGAGGAGTTCCTTGGCCTGGGCGCAGGCGGCGTCGGTGACCTCCGGGAAGCGTGCGGAGACGGCGTCCAGGAAGGCCACCGAGAGGTCGGCGCCGGCGAGTTCGCGGTAGAACTTGGCGCCGTGGAAGTCGTGCGGGCCGACCAGGTCGGCGCGGAGCACGGTGCGGGAGATCAGGCCGGACACCGTGGAGTTGAGGCAGGCGGAGGGGATCAGATAGTCCTCGCGGGTGCCGTAGGTGCGGACGCAGGAGCCGGGGTCGGCCAGGACCGCGATCTCCGGGTCGAAGCCGGTGACGCCCTCGGTCCTCTCGAACTCCTCGACGGCCTGGGCGAGTTCGCGGGTGATGGCGCCCTTGCCGGTCCAGCCGTCGACGAAGACCACGTCCCGGGGGTCGTGGTGGGCGGCCAGCCAGCGCAGCGCGTTGGCGTCGATGCCCCGGCCGCGGACGATCGAGACGGCGTAGTGAGGGAGGTCGAGACGGTGACGGTACTGCGCCCAGCGGCGCATCAGGATGCCCACGGGGGTGCCCGCGCGGGCCAGGGAGACGAGCACCGGCCGGGGAGACCGCTCGGCGAGCACGGTCTCGGTGACCACGCCCACCGCGTGGGCGAGGCGGGCCGCCGACTCGTTCAGGGCCGCGTGGAACAGTTCCTGGTACTGCTCGCTCGGCTGGTACTCCACGGGCAGCGACTCCGCGTAGTGGGCGCCGCCGCTCTGGATGGCCTCCTCGCGCTCCTCGGTCGGCGCCTCCAGCGTCACGTCCGAGAGGTCCTGGAGCAGCCAGCCGACCTCCTCGGGCGCGTACGAGGAGAAGGCGGGGCCTCTGAGGGGCTCGGGCAGCATGGTGGTGGGCCTTTCGGGGGCGTCCGGTCGGGCGTCCTTGGGAGCGGTGTCCTGCGGTGCGGGCACGTACGACGGTACGACCGCGAGGAGGACCTGCGGGGTGTGCGCGGCGAGCCGGGCGAGCAGGCCGTCGGGCGCGTGCAGTGCGGGGGTGTCGGCCGCCGAGTCGACGACGGCGACGACGGCGTCGAAGCCGCCGCCGGCGACGTTGTAGGCGTAGCGCTCGCCGGGGCCGTCGGCGGGGTCGTCGTGGGCGGGGAAGACCAGACGGGTGCGTATCGCGTAGCCGGGGTCGTCGACGGCGAGGACGGGCGAGCGGGTGGTGGTGGAGAAGCGTATGTCGGCGCCGGTGGTCCGCTCCAGCTCGCCGGCGAGGCGCAGCGGGGCGTACATCAGCTCCTCGAAGCCGAGGACGAGGACGCGGCGCGCGTCGTCGGGGAGTGCCTCCGCGAGGCGGGCGGCCATTTCGGGGAGCGCGTGTTCGAGGCGGGCCCGGTGCGCGGGGGTGAAGCCGTGGCGGCCGCCATCGGGAAGGCCGGTGGGCCAGCGCAGGTCCACTCGCGTGGCGCGGCCGGGTCCGTCGGCCGGGTGCGGGCCGGAGGTGGCCGGTCGCGCCCCCGCGGCGGCGGCTGCGGATTCGGCCACGTCCCGCGCCCCCGGAGGGTGAGCCCGAGCACCGGCTTCCGGGCTCGGGGTACGGGCATCTCCCTCAAGGGGCGCGGGGAACCGCGCGACCAGCCCCGACGCAGCCGCGGACGACCGATCACCCCGCGTGGCACCCTCGTACCGCGCCACCAGCTCCTGTCCCTTCTCAAGGACGCCGTCGGGCAGCCGCACCGTGCCCGACGCGGTCGTCACCAGGTCGATGCGCGCCCCGATCTCGCGGGCGAACCCGTCCAGCCGCCCGGCGTCGGCGGGCGAGCGCATGTCGACGAGCGCGACGACCACGTACCGCCGTCGCGGATACCGCGCGTGAAGGTCCCGGACGGTGTTCAGGACCGTGTTCCCCGTGGAGAACTCGTCGTCGACCAGGACCAGCGGGCCGTCCCCGGCCAGCAGCGACGGATCCTCCGGGAGCAGCAGGTGGGACGTGGCGTGGGAGTGGGATTCCTCGAAGCCGCCGGCCGTGGCGGTCCCCACGACCGGGCGGCGGGTGGAGTGCAGGTAGGGGGCGACGCCCAGGCCGTCGGCGACCGAGTGGCCGAGGCCGGTCGCGGTCTCCGCGTAGCCGAGGACGACCGCGCCGTCCGCCTCGTCGCCCAGCAGCTCGCGCACCCTGCGGCCGAGTGTGACGCCGTGGCCGTACACGACGGACGGCGACTGGGGGACGTGCTTGCCGAGGACGTTGGACACCAGCAGGTGGGCCCGCTTGGGGTTGCGGCGCAGCGCCAGCCCCAGCAGTGCGGGCAGGCTCTCGTCCCCGGCCAGCTCGACGCCGAGCCGCTCCGTGACCCAGCTGCCGGACCACATGTCCTCGCCGGCCCGCGTTCCGTGACGCACCGGGTGGCGCACCCCCTCGTTCACTGCCTTCTCCGTCCCGGTCACTCGGCCAGACCCGCCGCGAGCAGTTCCACGAAGCCGATGTCCTCGTTGGCGACGCCGAAGACCTCGGCGCGCAGCAGGGTCCGCTCGGCCCAGGCGCGGTGGGGTTTCACCTCGTTCATCTTGTTCGTGTAGGCCGACCTGAGTACACCCCCGCCGCCGCGTTCCGGCCGGAGGATGTCCTGGGCGTCGCTGAACTCCTCGTGGCTGACGACGGACAGCGCGTGCACGGGGAGGACGTGCGAGGGGTGGATGCAGGTCTTGCCCAGCAGGCCGTTGGCCCGGTCGAGGGCGATCTCGCGCAGCAGGCCGTCCATGGCGTGCTCGATCAACTTCTCGCGCAGTGCCACGGCCTGCACCTCGTGGAAGGGGCTCTGCCGCAGAAGTGGCTTGAACATGCGTTCCTGGACCCGGAAGTACTCCCAGACCGGCCCCGTCACGGTGAACCCCGTGCCGTCTGCCCGGGCCAGCATGTTCACCACGTCGGAGATCACGGAGGCGACGACCTGGATGTCGTACGCCGTCATGTCGGGGCCCCTGCGCAGCCCGTAGGAGGAGCAGAAGTCGGTCACGCCGAGACGCAGCGCGAGCACGCGGTCGCGGTACTTGTCGACGGCGCGGAGGATGCCCTCGAGGGTCTCGACACGGGACTCGCGGTAGAGCAGTTCGGGCGACTCCAGCACGGGCATGGCGAACAGCCTGCGGCCGCTCTCGGCCTCGGCGACGGCCAGCGCCTCCAGGAACGGCAGGCCGCGTTCCGCGGTGAACTTCGGCAGTACGAATCCGGACAGCAGCGCGACGGAGGGGCCGAGGCGGCGGACGAGGTCGGGGATCTGTTCGGGGGTGCGGACCCGGATGAACAGCAGCGGCAGGTCGGCCCCGGGCCGTCCGGCCAGGTCCGTGAACTGCCGTACGAGGTTCTCCTCGCCGGCGGTCACGTCGGCGTCGTCGATGGAGTCCTCCAGGCACAGCACCATGGAGACCACACCGCGTCCGCCCTGCTTGACGACGTCGTCGGCGAGCCGGGGCCGGGTCGCGGGGCTGTAGAGCGTGGCTCCGAGGGCCGCGGAGAGCAACCGGGCCGGGGAATCCGACGTGAACTCGCCGGGCTCCCGATAGAAGAGACGTTTCCGCACCGCAGGGGCAAGGTGCCCGAAATGACGCATAGAACTCCCCCGTGGCCTCTCTGAATCCATGGAATCTCTGGAATGTCGGTAGGTGGCCGGTAATAGTACGTAGGGATCCATGTCGACGGTTCCCGCGGGGCATGAACTTCAGGTAACCCGGCTGTGTCGACCCCCGACCCCCCGCGTTGTCGTGACCAGGACGGAGAAGGCAGGATGACCGTATGACGCACGCGATGCTCAAGGGGTCGAACGTCCCTCTCGAGGCCACCACGGTACGTGCCGTGCTGCGCTGGTCGCCCGGGCAGGGGGTGCCGGACGTCGACGCCTCCGCGCTGCTCCTCGGCCCCGACGGTCGTGTGCGCTCCGACGAGGACTTCGTGTTCTACAACCAGCCACGGCACCCCGCCGGGCAGGTGTGGCGGCTCGGCAAGAAGCGCGTCGCCGAGGGCCTGACCGATACGATCCAGACGGATCTCGCCGGTGTCGAGTCCGGTGTCGGCCGGATTCTGCTCGTCGCGTCGGCGGACGGCGTCGCCTTCGACCGCGTACGGGACCTGCGCATCCTGCTGTACGACGCGCAGGCCGCCGACGGGGAGGCGCTGGCGTATTTCGACATCAAGCCGGAGACCGGCGAGGAGACCGCGCTGATCTGCGGTGAGCTGTACCGGCGCGGGGAAGGCTGGAAGTTCCGGGCGCTCGGCGAGGGCTATTCGAACGGCCTGGAGGGGCTGGCGACCGACTTCGGCATCTCGGTGGACGAGTCGGAGGCAGCGCAGGAGCCCGATTCCTCGGACGTCACCCAGCTTCCGCCCCCGACGGCGCACGTACCGGCCTCCGACCGGACCTCCTCCGAGGCGCTGACGCAGCCCCAGGCCCCGCTCGTCCCGCCGGCGCCCGAGGTGTCCCTGCCGCTGCCGCCCGAGCAGCCGGCGGGGGTGCCCGCACAGCCCGCGTACGGCTATCCGCCGCAGCAGCCCGCGGCCACGCAGCCGGCCTACGGCTATCCCCAGCCGACCAGCCAGCCCGCCTACGGATACCCGCCGGCGCCCGCCACGGCCGCCGCGGGAGCGCCGGGCGGGTACGGTTTCCCGCCGCCGGCCGCCGCCTCCCCCGACCCCGACTTCCGGCTTCCGCCGCAGGGGCCGCAGTTCATCGGGCGCTGACGGACCGGACTCCGCGCGGCCGGGGCCCCTCAGCGACCGGCCTTCGTCTTGAAGCCCCTCCCCCACTGGAGTCCCCACCCGTACAGCCGGTCCAGCTCCCCCTGGAATCCGTACACGAACTTCACCTCGCGGCGGACGAGGATCTCGTCCTTGACGTTCTCGATCATCACCACCGCGCAGGAGCGGGCCTGGGGGTGGCGTTCGTCGAGACCGATCTCGATCCGCGGGCCGCTGCTGGGGTAGAGCGTGACCATGGCGTGCGTGCGGTCGAACGCGGGCGTCTGGTCGTAGATGTAGGCGAAGACCAGCAGGCGTTTGATGTTCTCGCGGTGGTCGAGGTTGATGTACATGGTCTCGCCCGAGCCCGACCCGAACCGGTCGTCACCGCTGAGCTTGACGTACGGCGGGGCGTTGACGTCGCCGAGGAGGCCGCCGAGGGGCTGGACCACGCCCTTGGTGCCGTCCTGGAGCTCGTACAGACAGCCGAGGTCGAGGTCGACGTTGACCATGGACTGGCTGTGGCCGATCACCTCCGGCGGCTTGAGCGCCTTGAAGGGATGGCGCAGCAGGCTCTCCCGCTGGGAGCCGCCGAAGTCGGAGGTCCGCATCCGCCAGCTCAGGTTGACCCGCAGATGGCCGGTGGCCGCGCCCTGTTTGGTCAGGGACACCTGACCGTGCCGTTTGGTCAGCTCGATGGCGTTGCTGGCCGCGCTGCCCGAGTCGAAGGCGCTCTCACGTCCGCGCCACAGTCCGTCCAGGAAACCCATTCCCGCCCCAAGTCCAGTCGCCGAACCCCGCTCGGGCCGCCCGGACTCCCCGGACGGCCGACGGGGCGGCCCCGAGGAGTGGTCCTCGGAGCCGCCCCGTCGAGAGCGTTCCTCACCCGAAGGGCCGTCACACCCCGGAGGTGACCTCAGTCTTGTCGCCGGCGTTTCCCTCGGCTTCCGCCAGCCGCTTGTTGCGGCGCACGGAGGACCAGAAGGACCAGCCGATCAGGATGACGCCGATGGAGCCGGTGATGAGCTCGGGGATCTCGTACTGGATGGTGACGAGCAGGATCAGCGAGAGGGCGCCGATGGCGTAGTGGGCGCCGTGCTCCAGGTAGACGTACTCGTCCAGGGTGCCCTGGCGGACCAGGTAGACCGTGAGGGACCGGACGTACATGGCGCCGATGCCCAGGCCCAGGGCCATCAGGACGATGTCGTTGGTGATGGCGAAGGCGCCGATCACACCGTCGAAGGAGAAGGACGCGTCCAGCACCTCCAGGTAGAGGAACATGAAGAACGCGGCCTTGCCGGCCATGGCCACCACCGTGCGGGGCTTTCCCTCCCGCGCGGCCTTCTCCTCCTCCTCGTGCTCGTGCTCCTCCTCCTCCTCGAGCTTGTCCTCGAAGTAGCCGGAGAGCCCGCCCACGATCATGTAGGTGATCAGGCCCGCGATGCCGGACAGCAGCACCGTCTCGGCCTTGTCCACGTGCGCGCCGCCGTGCTGGTGGGCCTGGGTGGCGAAGGTCATGGCGGAGATCAGCAGGATGACCAGCGCGATGCAGACCGACAGCATGTCGACCTTGCCGAGCTTGGCCAGCGGGCGCTCCAGCCAGCCCAGCCACTTGATGTCCCGGTCCTCGAAGATGAAGTCCAGGAAGATCATGAGCAGGAACATGCCACCGAACGCGGCGATCGCCGGGTGGGCGTCGGTGACCAGTTCCTGGTAACGGTCCTTGTCGCTGAGCGCGAGGTCGACGGCCTCGATCGGGCCGAGCTGGGCGCTGATGGCGACGATCACGACGGGGAAGACCAGACGCATGCCGAAGACGGCGATCAGAATGCCGATGGTGAGGAAGATCTTCTGCCAGAAGGCATTCATCTTCTTCAGGATGCCGGCGTTGACCACCGCGTTGTCGAAGGACAGCGAGATCTCGAGGATCGAGAGGATCGCCACGATGCCGAAGGCGGTCCACCCCCCGAAGAGGATCGCTGCGACCAGACCGAGCGCGGTGACCGCGAACGACCAGCCGAAGGTTTTCAGAACCACTGGCTACCCCAGGTGTGTTAACGGGTCTCCCCCGCTGCCGTAGTCGGCTTTACGAAACGTTGACTCCGAAGTCTAGAGCGATGCCCCGCAGCCCCGACGCGTACCCCTGTCCCACCGCACGGAACTTCCACTCGCCCTGATAGCGGTAGAGCTCGCCGAAGATCATCGCGGTTTCGGTGGAGGCGTCCTCGCTCAGGTCGTAACGGGCGAGTTCCTGGCCGTCGGCCTGGTTCACCACGCGGATGAAGGCATTGCTGACCTGACCGAAGGTCTGGCCGCGCTCGTCGGCCAGGTGGATGGAGACCGGAAAGACGATCTTGTCGCACTGGGCCGGCACCTTGGAGAGGTCGACCAGCAGGGACTCGTCGTCCCCGTCGCCCTCGCCGGTGAGGTTGTCACCGGTGTGCTCCACCGAGCCGTCCGGGCTCTTGAGCTGGTTGTAGAAGACGAACCACTCGTCCCCCATGACCCGGCCGCCGCTGCACATCAGCGCGCTGGCGTCGAGGTCGAAGTCGGCTCCGGTGGTGGAGCGCGCGTCCCAGCCGAGCCCGATCATGACCTGCGTGAGGTTGGGTGCGGCCTTGGACAGGGAGACGTTGCCCCCTTTGGCAAGCGTGACGCCCATGATGGTCCCTCCCCTGGTGATGTCTCTCAGGTGGTCCTGCGCGTCCGGCGCCGCACGTAAACCGTGCGGCGCCGGACGGTGTGGCCGCGGAAGGCGGCCGGGCTCGGGCGCGACCGCCCGGCAGACCTCTCAGACGTTCACGCCGAAGTCCTGCGCGATGCCGCGCAGGCCCGAGGCGTAGCCCTGGCCGATGGCGCGGAACTTCCACTCCGCGCCGTGCCGGTAGAGCTCACCGAAGACCATCGCGGTCTCGGTGGAGGCGTCCTCGCTCAGGTCGTAGCGGGCGATCTCGGAGCCGCCGGCCTGGTTGACGACGCGGATGAACGCGTTGCGCACCTGGCCGAAGGACTGCTGGCGGTTCTCGGCGTCGTAGATGGAGACCGGGAAGACGATCTTCTCGATGTCGGCGGGGACCCCGGCGAGGTTGATCTTGATCTGCTCGTCGTCGCCCTCGCCCTCACCGGTGAGGTTGTCGCCGGTGTGCTCGACCGAGCCGTCCGGGCTCTTCAGGTTGTTGAAGAAGATGAAGTGCGCGTCACTGGCGACCTTGCCGCTGTTGTTCAGGAGCAGCGCGCTGGCGTCGAGGTCGAAGTCGGTACCGGTCGTGGTGCGGATGTCCCACCCCAGACCGACGATGACCGCGGTCAGGCCCGGCGCCTCCTTGGTCAGCGATACGTTGCCGCCCTTGCTGAGGCTGACTCCCACGAGTCCTCCATTGGTGTCCTGGGGCGGGGTGCCCCGTAGTGCGTCGGATGTCGGATCAACGAGTCGATCCTAGTGACGGGTTCCCGGCCGCCGCAGGCCCCGCGGCCGAAGAATCACAGGGTGTCGAGCGCTTCGACGTACTCGTTCAGGTCACGGGCGTCCGGCAGGGCGTTGACGACGGTCCAGCGCACGACGCCCTCCTTGTCGACGATGAACGTCCCGCGCACCGCGCACCCCTTGTCCTCGTCGAAGACGCCGTACGCGCGCGAGACGTCGCCGTGCGGCCAGAAGTCGCTGAGCAGGGGGTACTCCAGGCCCTCCTGCTCGGCGAAGACGCGCAGGGTGTGGATGGAGTCGTTGGAGACGGCGAGCACCTGGGTGTCGCGGTCGGAGAACTGCGGCAGCCGGTCGCGGACCTCGCGCAGCTCGCCGGCGCACACGCTGGTGAAGGCGAACGGGTAGAAGAGCACGACCACGTTCTTCCGGCCGCGGAAGTCGGACAGCCTCACGGTCGCCCCGTGGTTGTCCTTGAGCTCGAAGCCGGGGGCCTTGTCGCCGACCTGGATCGCCATCGCCGTGTTCGTCCCTTCGGGGTGGTTCGCTCCGACCACCCTACGCAGGGAGTACGACAGGCCGGCGGACGGGCCGACGCGTGACGCGACCGGCCCGTCCGGGGTGGTTCACCGCTTGGACTTGGCCGCCTTCGGCGTCGCCAGCCGGCTGCCGCTCCAGTCCTTGCCGACGCTGACGCTCTTGGCCGCCGTCAGGCCCGCCGTGGTGGCGGCCTCCGAGATGTCGCTCGGCTCCACATAGCCCGAACGGCCCGTCTTCGGCGTGAGGAGCAGGATCGCGCCGCCCTCTTCGATGTACGTGGTGGCATCCACCAGCGCATCCGTCAGGTCGCCGTCGTCGTCGCGGAACCACAGCACAACGGCGTCAGCCACGTCGTCGTAGTCCTCGTCGACGAGGTCGCTCTCGATGACGCCCTCAATGGCCTCGCGGAGCTCCTGGTCGACGTCGTCGTCGTAGCCGATCTCCTGGACCACCTGCCCGGGCTGGAACCCCAGCCTGGCGGCAGGGTTCGTCCGCTCCTCCGCGTGGTCCGCGGTCGCGCTCACGGGTTGCCTCCTGATCATGTCTTGGGAATAACTCAGCCACGCGCGTGCGCGAAGCATTGGCCGTAGTCCACACGGGCGGGACGGATCGCGCAAGTACCCGGCCGTGCAGACCGCCGAAACGGTGACGATCCTGGCCGGGTCACCGCAACTCCAGGCACACCATCATGGCCCGGAGTGACGCACACCACACCTTTGTGCCCCGTTTGGCCCTTTGGGAACCGTCTACGTGTACGAAGACTCGAATGGACGAGCCCCATGGACACCGTACTGGTCCCGACTCCGGATTACCTCCCGGTAGAGATGACGCCGACGGCCCCGAGGTGGACCATGGGGAGCGGCGCAATCCGGGCCGTACCGGCGAGAACAGCGGCCCGTCTCCCGGCCCTCTGACAGGTAAGGAACAGCGTGGCTTCCGCATCCGATCGCAACCCGATCATCATTGGCGGCCTTCCGAGTCAGGTTCCTGACTTCGATCCCGAGGAAACCCAGGAGTGGCTCGACTCCCTCGACGCCGCGGTCGACGAGCGCGGCCGGGAGCGGGCCCGCTACCTGATGCTGCGGCTGATCGAACGTGCCCGCGCCAAGCGCGTGGCCGTGCCCGAGATGCGCAGCACGGACTACGTCAACACGATCCCGACCCGCGCCGAGCCGTTCTTCCCGGGCAACGAGGAGATCGAGCGCAAGATCCTCAACGCCACCCGCTGGAACGCCGCGGTGATGGTCTCCCGGGCTCAGCGGCCGGGCATCGGGGTCGGCGGCCACATCGCCACCTTCGCCTCCTCCGCCTCGCTGTACGACGTGGGCTTCAACCACTTCTTCCGCGGCAAGGACGAGGGCGACGGCGGCGACCAGGTCTTCTTCCAGGGACACGCCTCCCCCGGCATCTACGCCCGCGCGTACCTGCTGGACCGGCTGAGCGAGCGGCACCTGGACGGCTTCCGCCAGGAGAAGTCGAAGGCCCCGTACACCCTGTCGTCGTACCCGCACCCGCGGCTGATGCCGGACTTCTGGGAGTTCCCGACCGTGTCGATGGGGCTCGGCCCGATCGGCGCGATCTACCAGGCGCGGATGAACCGCTACATGCACGCGCGCGGCATCGCGGACACCTCGCGCTCGCGCGTGTGGGCGTTCCTCGGCGACGGCGAGATGGACGAGCCGGAGTCGCTGGGCCAGCTGACCCTCGCCGCGCGGGAGGGCCTGGACAACCTGACCTTCGTCGTCAACTGCAACCTGCAGCGGCTCGACGGCCCGGTGCGCGGCAACGGGAAGATCATCCAGGAGCTGGAGTCGGTCTTCCGGGGCGCCGGCTGGAACGTGATCAAGCTGATCTGGGACCGCACCTGGGACCCGCTGCTCGCGCAGGACCGCGACGGTGTGCTGGTCAACAAGATGAACACCACGCCGGACGGTCAGTTCCAGACGTACGCCACCGAGTCGGGCGCGTACATCCGCGACCACTTCTTCGGCGACGACCACCGGCTGCGCGCGATGGTCGAGGGCATGACCGACGACCAGATCCTGCACCTGGGGCGCGGCGGTCACGACCACCGCAAGATCTACGCGGCGTACAAGGCGGCGGTCGAGCACAAGGGCCAGCCGACGGTGATCCTGGCGAAGACGGTCAAGGGCTGGACGCTGGGCCCGAACTTCGAGGGCCGCAACGCCACGCACCAGATGAAGAAGCTGACGGTCGACGACCTCAAGCACTTCCGGGACCGGCTGCACCTGCCGATCTCCGACAAGGACCTCGAGTCCGGTCTGCCGCCCTACTACCACCCGGGGCCGGACACGGAGGAGATGCAGTACATGCACGACCGCCGCAAGTCGCTCGGCGGGTACGTGCCGACGCGGGTGGTGCGGTCGAAGCCGCTGCGGCTGCCCGAGGAGAAGACGTACGCGACCGTGAAGAAGGGCTCGGGACAGCAGTCCATCGCGACGACCATGGCCTTCGTCCGGCTCCTCAAGGACCTCATGCGGGACAAGGAGATCGGCAAGCGGTTCGTGCTGATCGCGCCGGACGAGTACCGCACGTTCGGCATGGACTCCTTCTTCCCGAGCGCGAAGATCTACAACCCGCTCGGCCAGCAGTACGAGTCGGTGGACCGGGAGCTGCTGCTCGCCTACAAGGAGGCGCCGAACGGGCAGATGCTGCACGACGGCATCTCCGAGGCCGGCTGCACGGCCTCGCTGATCGCGGCGGGGTCGGCGTACGCCACGCACGGCGAGCCGCTGATCCCGGTGTACGTCTTCTACTCGATGTTCGGTTTCCAGCGCACCGGTGACCAGTTCTGGCAGATGGCCGACCAGATGGCGCGCGGTTTCGTCCTGGGCGCCACCGCGGGGCGTACGACGCTGACCGGTGAGGGTCTCCAGCACGCGGACGGCCACTCGCAGCTGCTGGCGTCCACGAACCCGGCGTGCGTCGCGTACGACCCGGCGTTCGGGTTCGAGATCGCGCACATCGTGCGGGACGGGCTGCGCCGGATGTACGGCTCCGACGAGGAGCACCCGCACGGCGAGGACGTCTTCTACTACCTGACGGTGTACAACGAGCCGATCCAGCACCCCGCCGAGCCCGAGAACGTCGACGCGGAGGGCATCGTCAAGGGCCTCTACCGCTTCAGCGAGGGCACGGCGGGCTCGCTCCCGGCGCAGATCCTGGCGTCCGGGGTCGCGCTGCCGTGGGCGATCGAGGCGCAGCGGATCCTCGCCGAGGAGTGGGACGTCAGGGCGGACGTCTGGTCGGCGACCTCCTGGAACGAGCTGCGGCGCGAGGCGGTGGACTGCGAGCGGCACAACCTGCTGCACCCGGAGGAGGAGCAGCGCACCCCGTACGTGACGCGGAAGCTGGCGGCGGCGCGGGGGCCGGTGGTGGCGGTGTCCGACTGGATGCGGTCGGTGCCGGACCAGATCGCGCGCTGGGTGCCGGGGACGTACCAGTCGCTGGGCGCGGACGGGTTCGGGTTCGCGGACACGCGGGGGGCGGCGCGGCGGTTCTTCCACATCGACGCGGAGTCGATCGTGGTGGCGGTGCTGACGGAACTGGCCCGGGAGGGCCACGTCGACCGGTCGGTGCTGAAGCAGGCGATCGACCGGTACCAGCTGCTGGACGTCGCCGCGGCCGACCCCGGGGTGGCGGGGGGCGACGCGTAGGGCCCGGGCGGGGGGGGGGGGGGGGGGGCCCCCCCCCCCCCCCCCCCCCCGGGTGTTGGTGACTTTGGGGGGGCCCCCGGGCGTTGCGCGGGGGCCCCACCCATATGACGACACGTCAGAACACCGAATAGCCCGACGTGGTCGCTCCGGCCAGGAAGACGACGGCCAGGAGCGTGTCGATGGCGCCCAGGACGAGGGCGACCAGGGCCGGCACCGAACGGGAACCCGTCCAGCTACGGCCCATGGCCAGCCACCCACAGACGATCGCCACCGGGCCGAGGACGATCCCCAGCACGAAGAAACCGGCGACCGCGCAGATGGTTCCGATGATCCCGAGCGTCGCGCGATCCGGCCCGGACCGTGACCACGTCCGGCCACGTGTGCGGGGGTGCCTGCGCGTTCCGTGTCCGAAGCTCGCCATCATCAACTCCCTGAAGGGTTGGCTGATATGACGGGTACCCCCGCTTCCGCGGTGAATTCAGATGTGGCCGACGCCCGCGCCCGCCTCCGCGTTCTCACCGCGCTTGGTGAGGAAGGCGACCAGCACCGCCACGGCGGCGACTCCGGCGGCGACCAGGGACGCCATGCTCATGCCGGAGATGAAGGTGTCGTGGGCGACGCCGGTGATCTTCGCGGCGATCTCCGGCGGGGTGCCCTCGGCCACCGGAGCCACACCGACCTGCACGGCCTCGGAAGCCTGTCCGGCCTGCTCCGGGGTGAGCGGCGGGAGCCCGGCCTCCGCCCAGTTGCCCTCGAGGTCGCCGTCGACCTTGGAGGCCATCACGGCGCCGAGCACGGCCGTGCCGAGGCTGCCGCCGATCTGCATGGCGGCCTGCTGGAGGCCACCGGCGACGCCGGAGAGCTCGAGCGGCGCGTTGCCGACGATGACCTCGGTGGCGCCGACCATGACGGGCGCGAGGCCGAGGCCCAGCAGGGCGAACCAGAGCGACATCACGGCGCTGCCGGTGTCCGTCTCCAGCGTCGACATGCCGTACATGGCGAGCGCGGTGAACGCCATGCCGCCGGCGAGCGGGATGCGCGGGCCGACCTTGGTGATCATCACTCCGGCCAGCGGCGAGCCGACGATCATCATGCCGGTGAGCGGCAGCAGGTGCAGGCCGGCGTCGATCGGGCTCATGCCGTGCACGTTCTGCAGGTAGAAGGTGACGAAGAACAGGCCGCCCATGAAGGCGATGGCCATCAGGACCATCAGCACGACACCCGCGGACAGCGGCACGGAACGGAACAGCGCCAGCGGGATCAGCGGCTCCCGCACCTTCGTCTCCCAGAAGGCGAAGGCCCCGAAGCCGACGAACGAGCCGATGATGAACGACCAGGTCTGGATGTCGCCCCAGCCCCACTCGGGGGCCTTGATCAGCGCCCAGACGAGGCAGAACATCGCGGCCGACAGCAGGGCTATGCCGAGCAGGTCGAAGGAGCGCGGGGCGTTCTCCGCCCGGTGGTCGAGCAGGATCCACACGCCGAGCGCGACGGCGAGGACGCCGACCGGCACGTTGATGAAGAACACCGACTGCCAGTTGACGTGCTCGACGAGGACACCGCCGAGGATCGGGCCGCCCGCGGTGGAGGCACCGATGACCATGCCCCAGATGCCGATGGCCATGTTGAGCTTCTCGGCCGGGAACGTGGCCCGCAGCAGACCGAGCGCGGCCGGCATCAGCAGCGCCCCGAACAGCCCCTGGAACACACGGAAGACGATGACCAGCGCGATGCTGTCGGACAGACCGATGGCCCCCGACGCTGCGGCGAAGCCGACGACGCCGATGAGGAAGGTCTGGCGGTGCCCGAAGCGGTCACCGAGCTTGCCCGCGGTGATCAGGCAGACCGCGAGCGCGAGGAAGTAGGCGTTGGTGATCCACTGGAGCTCCGACAGCGAGGCGCCCAGGTCGTCGCCGATGGCCGGGTTCGCGATGGCCACGATGGTGCCGTCGAGGGCCACCATCATGACGCCCACGGCGACGGTGATGAGGGTGTACCAGGGGTGCCCGCGCAACCCCTTGCCCGGGGTCCCGTCCGACGGGGCGGCCGGCGTACCGTCCCCCGGCCCCGTCTTGTCGATGGTGGTCTGACTAGTCATACGTTCGAGGCTAATGTCAGCCGCTGACAGTTGACAAACCAATTCACCAGTCAGTCACTGACAGGACATGCGCGTATAGCCTGAACAGGAGAAACAGTTCCAGGAGGAGCGATGGGGACGGTCGTGACCGCCGTGGGTGCGCTGCCGCGGCCGGGTCTGAGAGAGCTGAAGAAGCAGCGCACCCGGGACGCACTGGTCCGGGCCGCGCTGGAGCTGATCGCCACGCGCGGCTACGAGGGGACGACCGTCGACGACATCGCCGCGGCCGTCGACGTCTCGCAGCGCACCTTCTTCCGCTACTTCGCCAGCAAGGAGGAGGTGGCGTTCTTCGTCCCCCGGCTCGCGGAGTCGCACGTCATCGAGGCCGTACGCGAACGCCCGCCGGGTGAGGCGCCGCTGGAGGTGCTGCGCCGGGCCGTGCTGGACAGCTGGGACGGCATCAACGCGGCCGTCGAACAACTCGTCCCCCTGGACCTGCACATGCGTGTCTACCGGGTGATCGAGTCGACGCCCGTCCTGCTCGCCGCCCATCTGCGCCGCGCGACGGAGCTGGAGGAGGAACTGGCCCGCATCGTCGCCGAGCGGGAGGGGGTCGACGTGGACGCCGACCCCCGGCCGAGGATCCTGGTGGCCGCGTTCAGCGGGGTGATCCGCGTGGCGGAGCGGCTCTGGTCCGCCGGGGACGACCTCGGCACGACGGCCATGCGGGACCTGATGAGGACCTGTCTGGACCATGTGGGACCGGCGCTCGCGGAGAACTGGCGTACGGACCCATCCCCGGATCGGCACAACGAAACGTGATCCCCGTCACTTGATTCACGCGAGACACGTCCGTTCTCCTAGTGTGTCCTCCCAGTGACTTCCTTCGACACCTCCCCGCAACTGAACGTCTGGCGCGCGCTGCTCGCGCTCGCCGTCGTTTTCGTGATGCTGGCGACCACGGGCTGGACGGCGCTGCGCCATCAGCGTCACCCCGCTCCGCTCCAGGCGTCGCTCGACGCCTGGGAGCACGGCCGGATAGGCGGCCACCGGCTGCCGGACCCGCAGTCGGCGCCCGCGCGGCTGGCCCGGTTCTTCGCCTCGCTCACCGAGGGGCAGCGTGCGAGTCTCGCCCGCCGCTATCCGCTCGCGGTCGGCAACATGAACGGCGCGCCGGTCCAGCTGCGTTACCGCGCCAACCGCATCGCGCTGGGGCAGGCCCGCAGGGTCGAACTCGGACGCGTGCACGACACCCGTCTCACGGCCTCGGGCCAGTGGCAGGCCGCGCGCCGGCTGGACCGCTTCGAGGCGCTGATGCGCCCCGGCCGGCACATCCTCGCCTTCGACCCGGCGGGCCCCGGCCGGGTCGCCGAGGTCCTCGGCGACCTGCGCGGGGCCGAGCGGATCTCGGTCGTCGTCCCCGGCGTCGACACCGACCTGCTGACCTTCCAGCGCACCCGGCGCGCCCACTCGGCCCCCGTCGGCATGGCGAGGTCCCTGTACGCGGCGGAGCGCGACGCCGCTCCCTCGACCCGGACCGCCGTGATCGCCTGGGCCGACTACACCGCCCCCAGCGGAGTCGGCATGGACGCGGCCACGGCGATGCGCGCCGAGGACGGCGCGCTGCGGCTGGACGCGCTGGTGCGCGGACTGCCCGGGATCGCCCCGGTCTCGCTGTTCTGCCACAGCTACGGTTCGGTGGTGTGCGGCGTCGCCGCACACCGGCTGCCGGAACGGGTGGCCGACATCGCGGTGGCCGGCAGCCCCGGCATGCGGGTCGAGGAGGTGTCCCAGCTGCGCACCACCGCCCGGGTGTGGGCGATGCGGGACGCCGACGACTGGATCCAGGACGTGCCGTACCTGGAGCTCGGCGGTCTGGGGCACGGGGCCGACCCGGTGGCGGCGGGGTTCGGTGCGCGGGTGCTGTCGGCGCGGGAGGCGAAGGGACACGCCGGGTACTTCGAACCGGGCACGGACAGCCTGCGGAACTTCGCCGAGATCGGTGTTGGCGCATACCTCGCGGTGTCCTGTGCGGGCGAGAACGACGTCTGCCGGGCGGGTTTGTCCGGTACGACCACTACCGGACGCGCGTAGAGGCGGAGATACTGCGGTATGCGCGGGGAGGGAACGGAGAAGCTCGTGCCGCATACGATGAGCCGCATGGGTGATGTACTGGCCGGATTTCATGCCGCCTGGGAGTTCGGGTCCGACTCCGTGCTCATCCGTTACGAACGGGGGATCCGAACGCCCAAGCTGTTCCAGGCGCTCGGGGAGCGGCGTGTTCCGCTGGAGGCGATCGAGGGGGTGTCCCTCGCGCCCGGCAAGCGCGGGACGGTGGTCCTGCGGATCGAGCTCCGGCCCGGGGCCGATCCGCTGCTGGAGGCCGCCTCCGGGCAGTTGAAGGAGAGCAGCGACCCCTACCGGCTGGTGCTGCCCGCCGAACGCGAGACGCTCGCCGAGTACTACGCCGACGAACTGCGCGCGCAGCTGTCCGAGTCCGGGCCCGCCGAACGCCATCTGGTGGCCGCCCCCGAGGTGCCGCTGCAGTTCAAGGCGTACGACGGCAAGGCGACCTTCGACGGTACGGCGGTGTCGTTCCGGTGGTTCTGGACGGGGGCGTCGTCGGCGAAGTGGAAGGCCGGCGACCAGCGGTTCGCGGTGGGTGAGCTGAGCGGGGTGGAGTGGCGGTCGCCGGAGGTGTTCGAGGGGCACCTGCGGTTGCTGCGGCGGGACGCGGGGGCGCCTTCCGGTCAGCCCGATCAGGATCCGGCCGCCGTGGTGTTCGGGCTGGGGTACGGGCCCGTGCACGAGTCGTTGCCGTTCGCGGCGGCCGTGCTGGCGGCGGTGCGCGACTGTGCGCCGGTGCCGGCGGTGTCCACGGCGCGGGCGCGCCGGGACCCCGCGGACATCGCCGACCGGATCCGGCACTTGGGGGAACTCCACCAGGCCGGCCTGGTGACCGATGAGGAGTTCTCCTCCAAGAAGGCGGAGTTGCTCGCGGAGCTCTAGCGTCCTGCCCGGTGCGGTTCTGCCGTGGCCTCAGGCCGTCCGTGGCCGGTCGCGCCCACGCGGCGGGGCCGCACACCGGTGCGGCCCCGCGTTCCCGGGGACGTCGTCCTACTCCCGTCCCGCGGAGACGAAGGTCATGTCCGCGTAGCGGGGTCCGGACACCTCGGACGCGATGGGCTCCAGGAGGGCCAGTTCCTCCGCCGTCAGTTCGATGCGGGTCGCCGCCGTGTTCTCCTCCACCCTGGCCGGCCTGCGGGTGCCCGGGATGGGGACGACCGGGAGGTTGTGGACCTGCGACCGCTGGTGGACCCAGGCCAGGGCGATCTGGCCGGGGGTGGCGCCATGGGCCTCGGCCACGGAGCGGACCGGTTCCAGGAGGGCCGCGTTGGCCGCCGCGTTGTCGCCCGTGAAGCGGGGCTGCTGGCGGCGGAAGTCGTCGGCCGTGAGGTCCTGGTCGGCATTGACGAAGGAACCCGTGAGGAAGCCTCGCCCCAGCGGCGAGTACGGGACGAGGGTCACGCCCAGTTCACGCGCGGCCGGTACGACCCTCGCCTCGATGTCCCGGCTGAACAGCGACCACTCCGACTGCACGGCGGCGATCGGGTGCACCCCGTGCGCGGCGCGCAGTTCGTCGGCCGTGACCTCGCTCAGGCCCAGCTGCTTGACCTTGCCCTCGCGCACCAGCTCGGCCATGACGCCGACGGTCTCCTCGATCGGCACGTTCACGTCGCGCCGGTGCATGTAGTAGAGGTCGATCACGTCGACGTCCAGGCGCTTCAGGCTCGCCTCGACGGCCTCGCGGATGTACGGCGCGTCGTTGCGGATGATCCGCCGGGTCGGGTCCTCCGGCGGGATCGACAGGGCGAACTTGGTGGCGATGACCACCTCGTCCCGGTGCGCCTTGAAGAAGGGGGCGAGGAACCGCTCGTTGTCGCCCGCGCCGTACGCGTCCGCCGTGTCGTAGAGCGTGACCCCGAGTTCCAGGGCCCGCTCCAGGGTCGCCCGGGAGGCGTCCGCGTCCGTGGGCCCGTACGCGAAGCTCATGCCCATGCAGCCAAGGCCCTGCACGCCCACCTCGGGGCCGCCCCCGCCCAGTACGGCCGTGCCGATCCTGGCGTTGGTCATCATGCCCTCTCCGACGCCAGGGCGCGCCCGGCGTCCGCGTAGAAGTCGATCTTCCGGTCGAGCACGGCGAGCGTGCCCTGGAGTTCGGCGATCCGGGACAGTACGTCCTCGCGGGTCTGCTTCAGCAGCTCGAAACGCTCGGTGTACGTGTGGTCGCCCGCGCGGACCAGTTCCGCGTACCGCACCATGTCCGCGACCGGCATCCCGGTCAGGCGGAGCTTGCCGACGAGGGCGAGCCAGTCGAGGTCGCGGTTGCTGTAGCGGCGCTGGCCGGTGTGGGACCGGTCGATGTGCGGCATCAGTCCGATGCGCTCGTACCAGCGCAGGGTGTGCGCCGTCAGCCCAGTGAGGGCGACGACCTCGCTGATCGTGTACCTGTCCGCGCCGTCCGGTCGTCGATTCCCCTGCGGCGGCCCGACGCAGGTGTCCGCGCCGGGCCCCGTGGTGGTCTCCGTCTCCGTCACCGTCATGGTCCCCACGCTAGAACGCTGGAGTGCACTCCAAGCAAGCGGCGAAGGTGAGAAACGGGCAGGACGGGGAGGTCCGCGGCTGATCGGCGTACGGCCATGACCTCTGTACGCCGTGCGACACCGGAGGAAGCGCTCCGTCCGCACCGGGTGGTGATCGACTCGATGCCCCTGTCCGAGCCGGACGGCACCTTCGTGGCGTTCGTCGTGGACCACCCGGAGCGAGCCGGGCACGCCGGCGGCCGGCTCGCTGGAGTACCGCGTCGGCGGCACACGCGATCCGCACGGCACCGACCCGGACGCCCGCCGTCGCGGCTACGCACGCGCCTGCGGGAGACGCTGCTGGAATGGTTCCGCGAGCACGGTGCCCGGCGGGTCCGCCTCACCGCGTCCGCGCAGGCGGAGCCGCTGTACGTCGCGCCGGGCTTCAGGCCCCGGCCGGACCCGTTGCCGGAGCTGATCCTCCGAGCGCTTAGGCTCGACGGCATGTCGCTGAAGAGCCTCGCGTTGATCGAGAACTGGCCGGTTCCCACCGCCGCGGCGGGTGTCGTACGGGCGGACGGCACCGTCCTCGGCACCCACGGCCCCGCCGGTCACCGCTTCCCGCTGGCCTCGGTCACCAAGCCGCTCGCGGCGTACGCGGTGCTCGTGGCGTACGAGGAGGGCGCGATCGAGCTGGACGAACCGGCGGGCCCGGAGGGCTCGACGGTCCGGCACCTGCTCGCGCACACCTCGGGGCTCGCCTTCGACGAGCACAAGGTGACCTCGGCACCGGGTGAGCGGCGCCTGTACTCCAACGCCGGGTTCGAGCAGCTCGGCGACCATGTCGCGAAGGCGACGGAGATCCCGTTCGCGGAGTACCTGCGGCAGGCGGTGCTGGAGCCGCTCGGCATGACGTCGACCTCGTTGACGGGCTCCCCGGCGAAGGACGCCGTCTCCACGGTGGACGACCTGCTGCGCTTCGCGGCCGAGGTGCAGGCCCCGCGCCTGCTGGACCCCCGCACGGTCGCCGCGGCGATGACGGTCCAGTACCCCGGCACCAAGGGCGTCCTGCCGGGCTACGGCCACCAGAACCCCAACGACTGGGGCCTCGGCTTCGAGATCCGGAACTCCAAGTCGCCGCACTGGACGGGCGCCTCGTCCTCCCCGCGCGCCTTCGGCCACTTCGGCCAGTCGGGCACGTTCCTGTGGACCGACCCCGACGCGGGCGTGGCCTGCGTGGCCCTGACGGACCGTGCCTTCGGCCCCTGGGCGATCGAGGCGTGGCCGCCGTTCACCGACGCGGTGCTGGCGGAGCTGCGCGGCTGAGCCCCGCGCGCCGGCCGGTGGCCCCACGGCCACCGGCCGGCTCCGGCTTCCTTGTACCGGTCACCCGCCCGTCGGCGGCTGGTCCTTCACGGGAAGGGCCCACAGGACCCAGAACGGGTCGTTCCAGTCGCAGTAGAAGTTCACCCATCCCTGGGCGAGGAGTTCCTGCCCCGCCTCCGCGCACTCGAGCTGGTCCACCGTCCCACCGACCATCTGGTAGCCCCAGGGGTCGGTCACGGCGGCGGACGCCGAGCCCGCGGTCAGCGGAATGGCGACCATCGCGGTGCCGACCGCGGCAGCGGCCGCGATACGGGAACGCCACGACTTCATACATCTCTCCTCAGGGAAGGAGCCGGCCCCGGCGACGCCGGCCACCGGCCCGGTACGACGTGCCGGAAAGTATGACGGTGGAATCATGACCGCGGTTCGACACACAGGGGATGTCAAGGTGAACGCGAACGGGTCAACTCATGGTCATGGGGGCGGAGCTGGCGTGACGTCACCTGACCGCGCCCGCCTCGGGGTTCGCCCTCGACGAGCACCCTCCGGCATCGGCCCAGGTACTCGAACCACACCGCCCTGCCCGCCCGTCGGGGCGGACGGTGACACCCCACCGGTCGGTGACGGCGTCCTCGATCGCCAGCCCGCGCCCGCCGAGCCCACCGCCGACGGCTCGCGCGGGTTCGTCACACCGCCGTCATCTCCCACACGAGCAGTTCCGCGTCCGTCGCCGCCACCGCGGTCGTTCCCTCGGCGTCCGTGAGGCGGGTCGCGTCGCCCGGGGTCAGGGTCTCGCCGTCCAGCGTCACCTCACCGCGCACCACGTGGACGTACACGTACGCCCCGTCCGGCACCGCCGTCCGCTCCCCCGCCGCCAGGCGGCGGACATGGAGCATCGCGCCCGCCTCCGGGAGGGCGTACGGGGTGGAGTCCGCTATGCCCCGGACGACCTCGTAGGACGGGTCGCCGCCGGGTTGCAGCGGGGCCAGCCACATCTGGAGGAAGGTGAGGGGGCGGTCGCCGGCGTTGCGTTCCACGTGGCGGACGCCCGACGCGGCGCTCAGGCGCTGGACGTCGCCGGGGCGGACCACCGTCTCCCGGCCCGTGGAGTCCCGGTGGGTCAGCTCGCCCTCCACCACCCAGGTCACGATCTCGGTGTGGCTGTGCGGATGCTCGTCGAAGCCGGCGCCGGGAGCCAGCCGCTCCTCGTTGCAGGCGATCACCGCGCCGAAGCGGAGGTTGTCCGGGTCGTAGTGGGGACCGAAGGAGAAGGCGTGGCGGGTCTCGATCCCGGCCGCCGGATCGCCGCCCTGGTAGCGCTCGTGCGCGCGCCGTACGTCCATCACGCCGTCCACCGTAGACCCGGCGACACGCGCGGCCGTACCGATAAGGCAGTCTTGTCCCCGTGCCCGAACCCGAAACCAGCACCAACGAAACCGCTGCGCGCCCCACCCATCCGCACGCCGCGACGTTGAAGCGGCTGCAGAAGTCGTCCGGCAGCCTCGCCGCGCAGGCGATCGCGCGGATGGACGAGACGCTGTCCTGGTACCGGGCCATGCCCCCGGAGAACCGTTCCTGGATCGGCCTGGTCGCCCAGGCGGGCATCGCCGCCTTCACCGAGTGGTTCCGGCACCCCGACGCCCCGCAGGCCATCTCCACCGATGTCTTCGGTACCGCGCCGCGCGAGCTGACCCGGGCGATCACGCTGCGGCAGACCGTGGAGATGGTGCGCACCACCATCGAGGTCATGGAGTCCGCCATCGACGAGGTGGCGGCCCCCGGCGACGAGAACATACTGCGTGAGGCGCTACTGGTGTACGCGCGGGAGATCGCCTTCGCCACGGCCCAGGTGTACGCCCAGGCCGCGGAGGCACGGGGTGCCTGGGACGCCCGGCTGGAGTCGCTGGTGGTGAACGCTGTGCTCAGCGGCGAGGCCGACGAGGGGGCCGTGTCGCGGGCCGCCGCCCTGGGATGGAACTCGCCCGAGCATGTGTGCGTGGTGCTGGGCACCGCGCCCGACGGGGACTCCGAACTGACCGTGGAGGCCATCCGGCGGGCCGCCCGGCACGCCAAGCTCCAGGTGCTGACCGGGGTGCTCGGCGACCGGCTGGTGGTGATCGCGGGCGGCAGCGACAACCCGCTCGCGGTCGCCAGGTCGCTGATCGGCCCGTACGCGGCGGGACCGGTCGTCGCCGGCCCGGTGGTGCCCGACCTGCTGGCCGCGACCCGGTCCGCGCAGGCCGCCGCGGCAGGGCTGAAGGCGTGCTCCGCCTGGCAGGACGCCCCGCGCCCGGTACTGGCGGACGATCTGCTTCCGGAGCGCGCGATCGCCGGAGACCCCTCCGCGCGTGAGCAGTTGGTGGAGGAGATCTACAGACCGCTGGAGGAGGCCGGGGCCGCGCTGCTGGAGACGCTCAGTGTCTATCTCGAACAGGCGAGCAGTCTCGAAGGCGCGGCGCGGATGCTGTTCGTTCACCCCAACACCGTTCGTTACCGGCTCCGACGTGTGACTGACGTCACCGGATGGTCACCCTCCGATGTACGCTCTGCGTTCACGCTGCGGATCGCGCTGATCCTGGGGCGTCTGGCTGATGGCGCTCTCCATCCCTGACCTTTTGTCGGGGCCCCACAAAAGCGCCTCCTGTTCTTCGTCCTTGTCCCCACGGGCGGCTGCGGCCGTCCCCAAGAGAGAGTGTGAGAGTGCTCGTACTCGTCGCTCCCGGCCAGGGTGCCCAGACTCCCGGCTTTCTGACTGAATGGCTCGCCCTCCCCGGTGCCGGGGAGCGCGTCGCCGCGTGGTCCGACGCCATCGGACTCGACCTCGTCCACTACGGCACGAAGGCCGACGCGGACGAGATCCGCGACACGGCCGTCGCCCAGCCGCTGCTGGTCGCGGCCGGGCTGCTGTCCGCCTCCGCGCTCGGGGACGTGGCACCCGGTGCCGTCGCCGGCCACAGCGTCGGTGAGATCACCGCCGCCGCCTTCGCGGGTGTCCTCGACGACACCGCCGCGCTCTCGCTGGTCCGCAAGCGGGGTCTGGCCATGGCCGACGCCGCCGCGATCACCGAGACCGGCATGGCGGCACTGCTCGGCGGCGACCCCGAGGTGACCGTGGCGCACCTGGAGAGGCTGGGCCTGACCCCGGCGAACATCAACGGCGCGGGTCAGGTCGTCGCGGCCGGCACCAAGGAACAGCTCGCCGCGCTGGAGGCGGACAAGCCCGAGGGCGTGCGCAAGGTCGTCGCGCTCAAGGTGGCCGGCGCCTTCCACACCCACCACATGGGCCCCGCGGTCGACACGCTGGCGAAGGCCGCCGAGGCCCTGACGCCGGGCGACCCGAAGGTCACCTACGTGTCGAACAAGGACGGCCGGGCGGTCGCGACCGGTGCCGAGGTGCTGGAGCGCCTGGTCGGCCAGGTCGCCAACCCGGTCCGCTGGGACCTGTGCATGGAGACCTTCAAGGAGCTCGGCGTCACCGCCCTCCTCGAGGTCTGCCCCGGCGGCACGCTGACCGGCCTCGCCAAACGTGCGCTGCCCGGCGTCAAGACGCTGGCCCTGAAGACCCCCGCCGACCTCGACGCGGCCCGCGAGCTCATCGCCGAGCACGCCTGACGCCCCTAAGGAGCCGACCCGCATGGCGAAGATCAAGCCCAGCAAGGGCGCCCCGTACGCGCGCATCCTCGGCGTGGGCGGCTACCGGCCCACCCGGGTCGTGCCGAACGAGGTGATCCTGGAGACGATCGACTCGTCCGACGAGTGGATCCGCTCGCGCTCCGGCATCGAGACCCGGCACTGGGCGTCCGCCGAGGAGACCGTCGCCGCGATGTCCATCGAGGCGTCGGGCAAGGCGATCGCGGACGCCGGGATCGACGCCTCGCAGATCGGCGCCGTCGTCGTCTCGACCGTCTCGCACTTCAGCCAGACCCCGGCCGTCGCGACCGAGATCGCCGACAAGCTGGGCACGGACAAGGCCGCCGCCTTCGACATCTCGGCCGGCTGCGCGGGCTTCGGTTATGCCTTGACGCTGGCCAAGGGCATGGTGGTCGAAGGATCCGCGGAGTACGTGCTCGTCATCGGCGTGGAACGGCTGAGCGACCTGACCGACCTGGAGGACCGGGCCACGGCCTTCCTGTTCGGTGACGGCGCGGGCGCGGTGGTCGTCGGCCCCTCCCAGGAGCCCGCGATCGGCCCGACCGTGTGGGGCTCGGAGGGCGACAAGGCCGAGACCATCAAGCAGACCGTGCCGTGGACGGACTACCGCGACGGGACCGTCGAGAAGTTCCCCGCGATCACGCAGGAAGGCCAGGCGGTCTTCCGCTGGGCCGTGTTCGAGATGGCGAAGGTCGCCCAGCAGGCGCTGGACGCGGCCGGGATCACCGCCGACGAACTGGACGTCTTCATCCCGCACCAGGCCAACGTGCGGATCATCGACTCGATGGTGAAGACCCTGAAACTGCCGGAGCACGTCACGGTCGCCCGTGACATCCGTACCACCGGCAACACCTCGGCCGCCTCGATTCCGCTCGCGATGGAGCGGCTCCTGGCGACCGGCGAGGCGAAGAGCGGCGACACCGCGCTCGTCATCGGCTTCGGGGCGGGTCTGGTCTACGCCGCTACGGTCGTTACCCTCCCCTAGGCACTCCGTGCCGGATCATGTGTCCGGTACGTGAGGAAGCACCGCCACACCCTCTGGAATCACAAAGAAGGAGCGCCACCATGGCCGCCACGGAGAAAGAGATCGTCGACGGTCTCGCGGAGATCGTGAACGAGATCGCCGGCATCCCGGTCGAGGACGTCGAGCTGGACAAGTCCTTCACCGACGACCTGGACGTCGACTCGCTGTCCATGGTCGAGGTCGTCGTCGCCGCCGAAGAGCGCTTCGACGTCAAGATCCCGGACGACGACGTCAAGAACCTCAAGACCGTCGGTGACGCGACGAAGTACATCCTCGAGCACCAGGCCTGAGCCCTGCCGGGCCTTCCGTCCGTACGGGAGGCCCGGGGGCCGGGACCCCGGCCCCGCCACCCGGCGGTGGCGCCGTACGCATCCTCGTAACACGTTGGAGAAAGAATTCCGATGAGCCCGACCAATCGCACCGTGGTCGTCACCGGTATCGGCGCAACCACACCGCTGGGTGGCGACGCAGCCTCGACCTGGGAGGGCCTGGTCGCCGGACGTTCCGGCGTCAAGCCCCTCACGGAGGAATGGGCCGCCGAGCAGGCGGTCCGTATCGCGGCCCGGGTGGCCGTGGAGCCCACCGAGGTCATCCCCCGGCCGCAGGCCCGCCGTCTGGACCGCTCGGCGCAGTTCGCGCTGATCGCGGCCAAGGAGGCATGGGCCGACGCCGGGTTCGAAGCCAGGGCGGGTGAGGACCCGGCCGTCGACCCTGACCGGCTCGGCGCGGTCATCGCCTCCGGCATCGGTGGGGTGACGACCCTGCTGGACCAGTACGACGTGCTGAAGGAGAAGGGCGTACGCCGTGTCTCCCCGCACACCGTCCCCATGCTGATGCCGAACGGCCCGTCCGCGAACGTGGGTCTCGCGGTGGGCGCCCGCGCCGGTGTGCACACCCCGGTCTCCGCGTGCGCGTCGGGGGCCGAGGCCATCGGTTACGGCATCGAGATGATCCGCACCGGCCGGGCCGACGTCGTCGTCGCGGGCGGCACGGAGGCGGCGATCCACCCGCTGCCGATCGCCGCGTTCGGCAACATGATGGCGATGTCCAAGAACAACGACGACCCCGAGGGCGCCTCGCGTCCCTACGACGTCGCCCGGGACGGCTTCGTCATGGGTGAGGGCGCGGGCGTGATCGTCCTGGAGTCCGCCGAGCACGCGGCCGCGCGCGGTGCGCGTGTCTACGCGGAGGCGGTCGGGCAGGGCATCTCGGCCGACGCGCACGACATCGTGCAGCCGGAGCCGGAGGGGCGGGGCATCTCGCAGGCCCTGCTGAACCTGCTGGAGCGGACGGATCTCGACCCGGCGGAGATCGTGCACGTCAACGCGCACGCGACGTCCACGCCGGCCGGTGACATCGCGGAACTGAAGGCTCTGCGGAAGGTGTTCGGGGACGACGCGGACCACTTCGCGGTCTCCGCGACGAAGTCGATGACGGGTCACCTGCTGGGCGGGGCCGGTGGGGTGGAGTCGGTGGCCACCGTGCTCGCGCTGTACCACCGGGTGGCTCCGCCGACCATCAACGTCGAGAACCTCGACCCCGAGGCCGAGGCGGCCGCGGACGTCGTCCGTGGTGAGGCGCGGAAGCTGCCCGTGGACGGGCGGATCGCCGCGCTGAACGACTCGTTCGGGTTCGGCGGGCACAACGTGGTGCTGGCGTTCCGGTCCGTGTGACCGGCGTCGGTCTGAAGGGCCCTCACCCTTGCCGGGGCGGGGGCCCTTTGCCATGCGGCGCTGTGGGGACGTACCAGGAGTTTTCTGCCCCCGCCGCCCCTGCCCGTCCCTTCCTCGAGGGGCTTCGCCCCTTTGACCCCATGGGAGCGCGGTCGGGTGCGGGTCCGTCGGGGCTGAGCGCGCCCGCGCGGCGGAGCCGCAGTCGGTACGGCCCCGCGCCCCTTCCGGGGCGCTCCACCCTCTCGGTGTTCTCTAGACCACCTGGTGGAGCCAGCGGACCGGGGCGCCTTCTCCCGCGTACCTGAAGGGTTCCAGTTCGTCGTCCCAGGGCTTGCCGAGGAGTCTGGCGATGTCCGACTCCAGGTCGGTCTCGCCGGTCCGGGAGCGGACCAGGGCGGCGCGGAGGCGGTCCTCGGGGATGAGGATGTCGCCGTGGATGCCGGTGACGGCGTGGAAGATGCCCAGATCGGGGGTGCAGCTGTAGCGCTCGCCCTCGGCGGTGGGGCAGGGCTCGGAGGTGACCTCGAAGCGCAGCATCTGCCAGCCGCGCAGCGCGGAGGCGAGTTTGGAGGCGGTTCCGGCCTGGCCCTGCCAGGAGAACTCCGAGCGCCAGGTGCCGGGCGCGGCGGGCTGGCGGATCCAGTCCAGGCTGACGCGCGTGCCGAGCACCCCGGCGACGGCCCACTCGACGTGCGGGCACAGCGCGCGCGGCGCGGAGTGCACGTACAGAACTCCACGAGTCGTCACCGGAACCTCCGGGCTGAGCGGGTCGTCTTGGAACGGACGGAACGGGCGCGGCCCGGTCGGACCACGTTGATGGCGAGGCTACCGTGCGACGGCGCAAGGAGTGTGACGTACCGTCGGTCCCGGTGCCGGGAAACGTACGTCATTCACCCGGCAGGACGCCTGTGCGGGTGGGGGCGGGAACCGCAGGACGTCTGTGCGGGTGGGGCGGGAACCCTCGTGCGTTGTCATGGGTGGGGGACGGACGGACCACGACCCACGGGGAGGCTACGGATGGAGCAGGCGAGGCGGAGGCGCGGGCGCCCTTCACGGGCCGTGCTCGCCGTGGTGACGGCCGCCGCGCTGGGCGTGGCCGGCTGCGATGCCGTCGGCGGTGACTCCCCCGCCCCGTCGGGCACGGGGGCGCAGGAGGGGCGGCCGTCCCCGAAGCCCACGCCCGTGTGGGACACCAGTCCGGAGTCGGTCGCCGCCGTGGGGGACTCCATCACGCGCGGCTTCGACGCGTGCGGGGTGCTGGTGGACTGCCCCGAGGTGTCGTGGGCGACGGGCGGCAGCGAGGAGGTCGACAGCCTCGCCGTACGGCTGCTGGGGCGGGCGGGGGCGGCCGGGCGGAGCTGGAACTACTCGGTGACCGGGGCCCGGATGGCGGATCTGCCGGGGCAGATGGCGCGGGCGGTGCGGCGGAGCCCGGAGCTGGTGGCGGTGATGGCCGGGGCGAACGACGCCTGCCGGGAGACGACGTCGGCGATGACGCCGGTGGCGGACTTCCGCGCCGACTTCGAGGAGGCGATGCGCACGCTGCGCGAGGCGCTGCCCAAGGCGCAGGTGTACGTGGCGAGTGTGCCGAACCTGAAGCGGCTCTGGTCGCAGGGGCGGACCGATCCGCTGGGCAAGCAGGTGTGGAAGCTGGGGATCTGCCCGTCGATGCTGGGCGACGCGGACGCGATGGACGCGGCGGCGACACTGCGGCGCGAGACGGTGCGAAAGCGCGTGGAGGACTACAACGAGGTGCTGGAGGAGGTCTGCGCCGAGGACCGCCGCTGCCGCTTCGACGGCGGCGCGGTGTACGAGTTCCGTTTCGGCACCGACCAGTTGAGCCACTGGGACTGGTTCCACCCCAGTGTCGACGGGCAGGCCGAGCTGGCCGAGATCGCGTACCGGACGGTCACCGCGAAGCAGCCGTGACTTATTGTTTCGCGCATGAACGAACTCTTCGGCACACTTTCCGACGGCACGCCGGTGCACCGGTGGACCCTGGAGCGGGCGGGCGTACGGGTACGGATCCTGTCCTACGGCGGGATCGTGCAGGACGTCGAGGTGCCGGACCGGGACGGGCGGACCGGGAACGTGGTGCTGGGGTTCTCCGACCTGGACGGCTACCTCCGGCACCCGGAACCCTTCCTGGGCGCCCTGATCGGCCGGTACGCCAACCGGATCGCCGGCGCCCGCTTCTCCCTGGAGGGGCGGGAGCACACCCTCGCCGCGAACAACGGGCCGAACTCGTTGCACGGCGGTGAGCGGGGCTTCGACAAGCGGGTGTGGGACGTCAGCCCGGTCGAGCACGGCCTGCGGCTCTCCCTGGTCGGCGAGGACGGCGAGGAGGGCTTCCCGGGCCGTCTGGAGGTCTCCGTGACGTACACGCTGGACGAGCGGGGCGCGCTGGGGATCGCGTACGAGGCGGTGACGGACGCGCCGACGCACGTGAACCTGACGAACCACTCGTACTGGAACCTGGCCGGCGCCGGCTCCGGCAGCGCGGCCGGGCACGAGCTGCGGCTCGCGGCCTCCCGCTACACCCCGTCGGACGCGGACCTGATCCCGAGCGGTGAGCTCGCCGACGTCTCCGGCACCCGCTTCGACTTCCGCACGGCGCGGAAGGCGGGCACCGGGTACGACGACAACTTCGTGCTCGACAAGGGGGTGACGGCGGCCGCCGAGGAGGTCGCCGAGCTGTACGACCCGGCGTCGGGCCGGGTGCTGACGGTGGCGACCACCGAGCCCGGCATGCAGCTGTACACCGCGGACCACATCGGGGAGCCCTTCGCCCCCGGCGACGGCATCGCGCTGGAGACCCAGCACTTCCCCGACTCCCCGAACCGTCCGGAGTTCCCGAGCACGGTGCTGAGGCCGGGCGAGGTGTTCCGGTCCGAGACGGTGTACGGCTTCGCCGTGCGGTAGCCGAGGCGGCGCGGGCCGCCGCGCACATGAGCCCCGGTCCGGGGTCAGGGTCCCGGGCCGGGGCTGCTCATGTGGGTGCTTCCCGGATCAGACGTTAATCGCTGCGGTGACTTCGTGGTCCTCGATCGGCATGCCCGCTTGAATCTCGTACGAAGCCTTCACATACGGCCGCGATGCGGTGGGTGGGGGTGGGGGTGCGCTGCCCGGCGTCGTACGGGTGCCCCGCGCTGGGGTGGGCCGGGGGCGGGGTTGCGCAGCCCGGCGCTTGCGGGGTGCCTCCCCCATCGCCCACCCTCCCCCACCCTCGGCTGCGCTCGGGCGGGGGGACCCCCATCGCCCTGGGGGTACCTCCCAGGCCCTTGAGGCACCGGGGGAGGCACGACTGCCCGCGGATCGTGGGGGGGGGGCTGTTCGCGACCCGTGGCGTGGGTCGGGGTGGGCGGGTGATACTGCGGGCTTCGGCATCCCCGTACCCCACGACGACGGAAGGCCAACTCCCTTGAGATCCGTACGTGTTCGCATCGGTGTTCTCGGTCTGGCCCTGCTGACCGGTCTCGCCGCCCCCGTGCCCACCGCGACCGCCGCCGGTACGACCGCGGCCCCCACCGTCGAGGAACGCCGCCTCGACGGGGCCGTCCCGCAGGAGATACTCCGCCGCTCCGGATTCGCCGACGTGGCACCGGACTTCGTCCACGCGCTCGACCACGCGCACTCCTACGCCCAGGCCCGCCGCGCCGTCGCACGCGAGGGGACCCGGCTGTGGCGCAGGGCCGTCGACCGGGCGCAGGGGCGCGGGCCGGCGGGTGGTGACCTCAGCCGGGACGACGACCGGCCGCTGTACTGGGCGCGGCTCGGGATGACCCGGGAACTGCGCGCCTGGGAGCCCGGGTTCCGGCTGGGCGAGGGGCAGCGGGCGCGGCTGCTCGACGAGTTGGAGCGGACCTCGCGCGGACAGACCTCGATCGGCTATCCGCGGCACGACAAGGGGATGAAGCGGGTCCTGGTGACCGGGTTCGACCCGTTCACCCTGGACCGGGACATCCGCATCTCCAACCCGTCCGGCGCGGTCGCGCTCGCCCTCGACGGCACGGTGATCGAGACCGCGGACGGTCCGGCGCGCGTCGAGACGGCCGTGTTCCCGGTCCGCTGGCGGGACTTCGCACAGGGGACGGTGGAGCGGGCGCTGCGGCCGCGTCTGCCGGAGGTCGACCTGTTCACGACCGTCAGCCAGGGCCGGGTGGGCCGCTTCGACGTCGAGCGGACCAACGGGGCGTGGCGGGGCGGCTTCGGGGACAACGAGAACATCGGCCGCACGGAGACGATCCCGGTCACCGATCCGGCCTCGCAGCCGCAGTGGACGTCCACGACACTGCCGTACGCGGAGATCGTCGCCGCGGACACGGGGCGGTTCCCGGTGTACGACAACACGAGCGTGACGGAGATCCCGGCGGGAGGCACCGAGCCCGTCGTACGGCCGCAGGGGCCGACGCCCGGCTCGACGGCGCGGGCCGGGGGCGGTGGCGACTACCTCTCCAACGAGATCGCCTACCGGGCGACGCTGCTGCGGGACCGGCTCGGGCTGCACGAGGAGCTGCCGGGCGGGCACGTGCACACGCCCGTGCTGCAGTTCGGCGCCGGGAACACCACCGAGGTCACCGATCCCGAGTTCGTGCGGAACCGGCTGGACATCATCGCGCAGGTGCGGTCGATCGTGACCGTGGCGGTCAGTGCGACGGAGCGAACGCGAGGCTGACGCCGAGACCGGCCAGGACGGACCCGATCACCTTGTTGAGGACCTTCTGGCCGCGCAGCATCAGGGTGCGCATCCGGTCGTGGGAGAAGAACACGGCGACGACGCCGAACCACAGCAGGTGGGCCAGCGACATGAACAGGCCGTAGCCCACCTGTTGGAGGACCGGCGTGCCGGGGCTGACGACCTGCGCGAAGGTCGAGACGACGAAGAGGGTCGTCTTCGGGTTGAGAACGTTGGTCAGGAAGCCGGTGCGCAGCGCGGCGAACGGGGTCAGCCCCGTCCTGTTCTCCAGGTCGACGGTGACCTCGCCGCGGGTGCGGAAGGTACGCACGCCGACGTACACGAGGTAGGCCGCGCCGACCAGCTTGACGACCGTGAACAGGAAAGTGGAGGAGGCGATCAGCAGGCCGACGCCGAGCATCGTGTAGGTGACGTGGACCAGGACGCCGGCGGCGACGCCGAGGGCGCCGAGCAGGCCGGTGCGGCGGCCGTGGAGGTAGCTGTTGCGGACCACCATGGCGAAGTCGGCGCCCGGCGCGATCACGGCCAGGACGGTGATGACGGCGACGGCGAGCACCTCGGTCATGACCGGGCGCCCTCCTCCTCGGACTCCTCGGAGCCGTCCCCGGCGGTCTCCTCACCGAGCAGGTCGCGCGCCATGAGGGTGGCGCCGGCGACCGCGCCGGGCATCAGGAACACGGCGACGAACGGGACGAGGAAGGCCAGCCCCAGGGGGGTGCCGAAGCCCCAGACGAGGGTCTTGCGGGAGCGCAGCAGGCGGAGCCGCTCGCGCAGTTCGACCCCGCGCCGCTGGAGCGCGACGGCGGTGAGTTCCTCGGTGAGGAAGAAGCCGGTGACGAAGAACCCGATGACCGGGACGACGGTCTGCCCCACCACCGGGACGAACCCGAGCGCGAACAGCAGCACGGCCCACACCAGGGCCCGTACGACGATGCGGAGGCTGTCGCGGGCGGAGATCCACAGCTCCCGCGACAGGGGCAGGCCGGACTCGGGCGCGGTGCCGTCGGGCGAGACGTCCCGGTCGACCTTCTCGGAGAGGTTCTCGTAGAACGGCTGCCCGATGAGCAGGGTCACCGCGGTGAAGGTGAGTACGGACAGCAGCAGGCCGAGCGCGAACAGCACGACGGTGAGGAAGCCGCGGAACAGCCCGGCCCAAGGGCTGGACCAGTCGTCGGCGAACGGCGTCGCCCAGGTGACGAAGTCCTCTCCCCACAGCGCCAGGGCGACGAGCGCCGCCACGTACAGCACGAGGGTGATCAGCCCCGGCAGCAGCCCGAACCCGAACTGCCTGCCGTGCCGGGCCACCCACCGCTGGCCCTTCAGGAGATATCGGAAACCCGCCCCAAGATCGCGCATGGGGAAAACTGTATCGGGGGCCGGGCAGACCGTCTTGCCCCGCATCGTTCGAGGGGGCGGTACATGACCACCATGGAGTTCCGGCTCGTACGCACGGGCCCCGAGTACAGAGCACCGCACATGCGGAAGACGCACGTCTGGACCGGGACACCGCCCGGTTGCGGAGGGGTCGAGTCGGCGTACCCCCAGGACGCGGATTCCTTGGTGCACAAGCTGACCGCCCGGGTGACGGGCGAATCGATACCGGCATCGGCCTTCCACGGCTTGGGCTTCCGCGGTGCCCCGCGTATGGCGTTGATGAAACTCGAGGCGGACGGCCACGAGGCCAGGCTGCGCCGACGCCATCTGGCCGTCACCGAGCAGAGCCGCGCCCTGCACATCGAGCTCTCCGGACGCTCCTACCGTTACCGGGTGCTGGGCGGCAGGCTCCGGCACGAGCTGCGGCGCGAGGGGGCCGTCGTCACGATGACGCGCTCGGAGTGGCGGCACCCGCAGAACCTCTCCGGTGTCGCTCAAGGGGAGGCCGACGCGCTGGACCTCGGGCTCGCGATCCTGCTGGAGGGCGTCTACACGCGCAACCTCACCTTCGGCGGCGCGCTCCTGTCGTGGCCCGGGCGTTTTCTGCACCGGATGAGTTTCCTCGGGTACTTCATGGGCGGCTGACTCCCGCCCGGTACGGGCGAGGGCCGCACCCCACGTCCAAGGGTGCGGCCCTCGTCGTACGCAACGACCGCCGGTGGTCCGGCGTCACGGTCCGGCTCAGATCTTGACGATCATCTTTCCGGTGTTGTCGCCGCGCAGGACGCCGAGGAACGCCTCCAGGTTGTTCTCGATGCCCTCGACGACCGTCTCGCGGTACTTCAGTTCGCCCGAGCGGACCCAGGGGCCGACCTCCTGGACGAACCGCGGCTGGAGGTCGTAGTGGTCGCCGACGAGGAAGCCCTCGATGCGGCCGCGGGTCTGGATCAGCCGGGCGAGGTTGCGGGGGCCGGGGGCGGGCTCGGTGTTGTTGTAGACGGAGATCATCCCGCAGACGGCGATCCGGCCGCCCCGGTTGAGCCGGCCGATGGCCGCCTCCAGGTGGTCGCCGCCGACGTTGTCGAAGTAGACGTCGATCCCGTCCGGGGCGGCGTCGCGCAACTGCTCGTTCACGGGGCCGTTCTTGTAGTTGAAGGCGGCGTCGAAGCCGTACTCGTCGAGGAGCAGCTTGACCTTCTCGTCGGAGCCGGCCGAGCCGATCACCTGTGAGGCGCCCTTGAGCTTCGCGAGCTGCCCGACCTGGCTGCCGACGGCGCCCGCCGCGCCGGAGACGAAGACGGAGTCGCCCTCCTTGAAGGCGGCGGTGCGCAGCAGGCCGGCGTAGGCGGTGAGACCGGTCATGCCCAGCACGCCCAGGTACGCCGAGAGGGGTGCCGCCTCCGGGTCCACCTTGACGGCGTTCTTCGCGTCCACGACGGCGTACTCGCGCCAGCCGAAGAAGTGCAGGACGTGGTCGCCGGCCGCGATCCCCTCGGCGTTCGACGCGACGACCTCGCCGACGGCGCCGCCCTGCATGGCCTTGCCCAGCTCGTACGGGGCGACGTAGGACTTGGCCGCCGACATCCTGCCGCGCATGTACGGGTCGACGGAGAGGTACGCGTTCCGTACGAGCACCTGTCCCTCGGCCGGGGCGGGGACCTCCGTCTCGACGAGGGCGAAGTCCTCGGGCTTCGGCCAGCCGACGGGCCGGTTCAGCAGATGCCACTCGCGGCCGGTGGTGGGGGGTGTGGGGGCGGTCATGGCCTGGCACCTTTCCTCGGAATACTTCATTACCTGAAACAACCATGCGACTGAACATTTCAGCTTGTCAAGCAACCGGGTACCCTGGAGGGCATGGCCACACCCCACACCGCCCCGCACCGCCCCGACGCCCTCACCCTGGAGGTCGTCGAGCTCATCGGCTCGGTGGTGGCCCGCTACCACGAGGAGTACGAGGAGGCCGCCGCCGGTCACGCCCTCACGGGTGCCCAGGCGAAGCTGTTGAGTCTGCTGTCCCTGGAGCCGCTGCCGATGCGGAAGCTGGCGCAGCGGCTGAAGTGCGAGCCGTCGAACGTCACGGGGATCGTGGACCGGCTGGAGGCGCGGGGGCTGGTGGAGCGCCGGCCGGATCCGGCGGACCGGCGGGTGAAGCTGGCGGCGGCGACGGGTGAGGGGCGGCGGGTGGCGCGGAGTCTGCGGGAGTCGCTGCGGTTCGCGCGTGAGCCGTTGGCGGGGCTTTCGGAGGGGGAGCGGGTGGCGCTGCGGGATGCGTTGCGGAGGATGCTGGGGTAGTCGGCTGCGGCCGGTTTTCCGGGGGGCCGAGGTTGGCTTGGCCCGGTGCCTTGTGGGTGCCTCGGCGTTGGTGTGGCGGGGGTTCTCGCGTGGCCCGGTGCTTTACGGGTGCCCGGCGCTTGCAGCGTGCCCCGCGTTGGGGTGGGCCGGGGGTGGGTTGCGCGGCCCGGCGCTTGCGGGGTGCCTCCCCCACTCTCGGCTTCTCCCCCACTCTCGACTCCGCTCGAGCGGGGGGACCCCCATGAGCGGGAGGTACCCCCATCGCCCACCCGTGCCGCCCCAGCAGCACGACTGCCCGCGGGAGCGGCGACATGCGGCATGGCTGCCCGCGGTTACGCGGCATGCGGCTGCCCGCGGATCGCGGGGTGTGGGTCAGGTGCACCACCAGAGGAAGCGGTCGCACGTTTTTGTGGGTTCCGGTTCCGGTTCTGGTTCGGGTTCCTTCGTGGTGGGGGTCGGCTCGGGGGTTTCCGGTTCCTCCGAGGCGTCCGGGGCCTCCGGCTGTGGCGTCGCGGGGTCGGTCGTGGGCGTCTCGGCGGGGGCCGACGAGGCGTCCCGTCCGGTCTCGTCGTCCGCCTCCTGCGACTCGTCGTCCTTCGGGGACCCCGAGGCCGAGGGGGAGGGGGAGCCGGACGCCTTCGGGCCGGTGGACTCCGTGGACGTGACCGCGGCCGGGGCACCGCCCGGGGACTCCGTCGGCTCGAGCTCCGCCCCGCCGCCGTCGGTGCTCTCCTCCCCGGCAGCCGCCGGCTCCGGCGACGACCCGGGCGCGTCCAGTCCGAGTTCCGCCAGGCTCAGCCCGCCCGCCGCGAGGACGAAGCCCGCCACGATCAGCAGGGTGCGGTTGCGCCGGCGCCGGTGCGCCACGGCCTTGCGGTCCCGGCGGCTCTGCCCCGCCGCGGGACCCTCGTCCGGTTTCGGTTCCGGTTCCGGTCCTCGGCGCCGGGTCGCCCGGCGCCCGTGCGGCTCGTCGTCCCGCGCGTCCCCGTCGTCGTGCTCCCCGGAGGACTCCCCGGACCGGGCCGCCCCGTACGCCTCCCCTTCGTACCCCGCGGGCGCGGCGGGCTCCCGCCGCTGGGCGCGGAGCGGCTCGGCGGGCGTGCCGCAGCCGGGGCAGGCCAGGGCGCCGTTGAGGTGCCGTCGGCACGGGTGGCAAAAATCCATGACGCGGGAAGGTTAGGTTCCGTTCCGGTCCGCTTCATAGAGCCCGCTGTGAAGGTTTGGTGCGGACCATTGCTCAAGGGTTTCGAAACTGTCGAAACCGTTATGCGCGCGACCCATTGACACCCCCGCCACCCCGTCCTTACTGTCACGCCAGCATTTCGAACGTGCGACGAAATATCGAACACGTCGAACCGCTGACGACGAAAACCAGGTCCACCACCACAGCGAGGGGCTAACTGCCGTGCGCATCACCGGAATCAGCACACACGTGGTCGGGACGCCGTGGCGCAACCTGACCTACGTCCAGGTGCACACCGACGAGGGCATCACCGGAGTCGGCGAGACCCGGATGCTGGGCCACACCGACGCCCTCCTGGGTTACCTGAAGGAAGCCGAGGTCAACCACATTCTCGGCTCCGACCCGTTCGCTGTCGAGGACCTCGTCCGCCGGATGAAGTACGGCGACTACGGCCGCGCCGGCGAGATCGTGATGTCCGGCATCGCCGTCGTCGAGATGGCCTGCTGGGACATCAAGGGCAAGGCCCTCGGCGTGCCCGTCTGGCAGCTGCTCGGCGGCAAGGTCACCGACAAGGTCAAGGCGTACGCCAACGGCTGGTACACCACCGAGCGCACCCCCGAGGCGTACCACAAGGCCGCGCGGGGCGTCATGGAGCGCGGGTACCGGGCGCTGAAGATCGACCCGTTCGGCACCGGGCACTTCGAGCTGGACCACGAGCAGACGCTGTACGCGGTCTCGCTGATCGAGGCGGTCCGGGACGCCATCGGTCCGGACGCCGAGCTGATGCTGGAGATGCACGGCCGCTTCTCCCCCGCCACCGCCGTGCGCCTCGCGCACGAGCTCGCGCCGTTCAAGCCGGCCTGGCTGGAGGAGCCGGTGCCGCCGGAGAACCTCAAGGCGCTGGAGAAGGTCGCCGCGAAGGTCGACATGCCCCTCGCCACCGGTGAGCGCATCCACGACCGGATCGAGTTCCGCGAGCTGTTCGAGAGCCAGGCCGTGGACATCCTGCAGCCGGACGTCGGCCACATCGGCGGCATCTGGGAGACCCGCAAGCTCGCCGCGACCGCCGAGACCCACTACATGCTGGTCGCCCCGCACAACGTCGGCGGCCCCGTGCTGACCGCCGCGTCCCTCCAGGTCGGCTTCACCTCCCCGAACTTCAAGATCCTGGAGCACTTCAACGACTTCGCGGACGCGGACATCAAGAAGGTCGTCAAGGGCGCGCCCCAGGTGAACCCGGAGGACGGCTGCTTCCACCTCTCCGACGCCCCCGGCCTCGGCGTGGAGCTGGACGTCGACGCGGCGGCCGAGTTCCCGCAGCAGCAGGCCCGGTTCGACCTGTGGGCCGAGGGCTGGGAGCAGCGCAAGCCCAAGGGCACCAAGTGACCGCCGGCCGCCCGGGAGGAGCGCGATGAGCACCCAGGTCGTCATCGAGGGACCCGGCGAGCACCGTCTGGTCCCGCACGAGCCACGTGAGCCCGGGGCCGGCGAGGCCCTGGTGCGGGTGCACGCCTCCGGCATCTGCGGCAGCGACCGCGAGGTGTACCAGGGCAACCGGCCCGAGGGGTACGTGCGTTACCCGCTCACGCCGGGCCACGAGTGGTCCGGGACGGTGGAGCGGGTGGGCGCGGGCGTGCCCGCCTCGCTGGCCGGCCGCAAGGTGGTCGGCGAGGGCTTCCGCAACTGTCAGGTCTGCGACCGCTGTCACGCCGGTGAGACAACGCTGTGCTCGGCGGGCTACGAGGAGACCGGCTTCACCCAGCCGGGCGCCATGGCCGCCACGCTGACCCTTCCGGCCCGGCTGCTGCACGTCCTGCCCGACGACGCCGACCTGAGCGCCGCCGCGCTGCTGGAGCCGGCCGCCTGCGTCGCCGCCGCCGCGCTGAAGGCGCAGGCCGTGCCCGGTGAGCGGGTGGCGGTGGTCGGCACCGGCACGCTGGGGATGTTCGCCGTGCAGTTCCTGCGGGCCGTCTCCCCCGCCGAGCTGCTGGTGGTGGGCACGCGGAACGACCGCGAGGCGCTGTCCCGGCGGTACGGGGCCACCGACTTCCGCACCAAGGACCAGGCGCTCCCGGACGACTTCGACGTGGTGATCGAGACCGCCGGGTCCGCGGACGCGGCCCGCACCGCGGCCTCACTGCTGCGGCGCGGCGGGCGGCTGGTCCTCACCGGCATCCCGGCACCGGGCGCCGACGGGCTCGACCCCACGGACCTGGTCGTGCGGCAGTTGGAGGTGCACACCGTCTTCGGTGCTCCGCCGGACGCCTGGGCGCACACCGTGCGGGTGTTCGCCGCCGGGCTGCTCGACCCGCTGCCGCTGGTGAGCCACGAGCTGCCGCTCGCCGAGTTCCCGCAGGCCATCGAGCTGGTGGGGTCCGGTGACCCGAAGGTGGGCAAGGTGCTGCTGCGTCCCTAGCCCGTGCGCCGGTACGAGGGCGACCCGACGGTCCCCGTACCGGCGTACGCCCGGCCCCGCACCGGATCCGCCCGACTCGTATCCCGAGCCGCGAACCTCGTCCGACATACCGAACCAAAGGACACCCTGTGACCGACGCTTCCGCCACGGCTCCCCGCAGGCCCGGTGAGCAGACCCTCACCGCGCTCGGCCTGAGCGCGCCCGCCCTCGACCCCGCCGACGCCTCGCCGCACACCTTCCCCGGCGGCGGCCGCTGGCGCACCGAGGTCCCCTCGTGCGAGGGGCCCGAGGCGCTGGCCGTGGTCCTGAAGGAGGCCTCGCGCCTCGACGTGCCGATCCACCGGATCAGCCAGGGCAGCGGCGTGTGGATGCTGACCGACGCCGAGATCACCGAGATGGTCGAGGCCACCGCGGAGCGCGACATCGAGCTCTGCCTGTTCACCGGCCCGCGCGGCACCTGGGACATCGGCGGCTCCACCCGTACCGACTCGGGCGGCGCCGGACTGCGCGCCCGGGGCCACGACGCGGTGGCCGGCTGCGTCGAGGACGCCGTGCGCGCCACGGAGCTGGGCGTCAAGTGCCTGCTCGTCGCCGACGAGGGCGTGCTGTGGACGCTGCACCGGGCGCGGGCGGCCGGGCTGCTGCCCGCCGACACCACGCTGAAGCTGTCGGCGCTCGTCGGGCCGGTCAACCCGGCCTCGTACGCGGTCTACGAGCGGCTCGGCGCCGACTCGATCAACGTCCCCAGCGATCTGACGCTCGATCACCTCACCGAGATCCGGCGGGTTTCGGCCACTCCGATGGACATGTACATCGAGGCCCCCGACGACCTCGGCGGCTACGTGCGGATGTACGAGGTCGCCGAACTCATCCGGCGCGGCGCCCCGCTGTACCTGAAGTTCGGCCTGTCCAAGGCGCCCGGGATCTACCCGTACGGGCACCACCTGCGGGAGCTGACCCTGGCGACCGCGAAGGAGCGCGTGCGGCGCGGCCGGCTGGCCCTGGACCTGCTGGCCCGGCACGGCGCGGACGGCGACATGGCGCCGCTCGGGTCCCGGCTTCCGGGCGATCTGATCCGGTTCGACATCTCGTCATAACGTTCCGGAAACTCGACTTCACAGAAGTAGACACAGCCGCGCACAATCGCACACACCCCTTTCTCGGTCCCCTGATCCCACCCCGGAAGCGCCCGCTCGTCCGGACCGACCCCGCACACACATCAAGGATGATGACCATGCGTAACCGCAGAGCCGCACTCGCCGCCGTGGCCACCGCCGCCTCCCTCGCCCTCACCCTGTCCGCCTGCGGCCAGAACAGCGAGGGCGGCAGCGAGGAGGACAAGGGCGGCTCCGAGGGGGCCACCGTCGGCATCGCGATGCCGACGAAGTCCTCCGAGCGCTGGATCGCCGACGGCGCCAACGTCGAGAAGGAGCTGAAGGCCAAGGGGTTCAAGACCAAGCTGGTCTTCGGTGAGGACGACCCGGACCAGCAGGTCTCCCAGATCGAGAACATGATCACGCAGGGTGTGGACGCCCTGATCGTGGCGGCGATCGACAACAAGTCCCTGGGCAACGTGCTGCAGCAGGCCAAGGACGCCGACATCCCGGTCGTCTCCTACGACCGGCTGATCCTCGGCACGGAGAACGTCGACTACTACGCCTCCTTCGACAACGAGAAGGTCGGCGAGCTGCAGGGCGGTTACATCGTCGACAAGCTGGGGCTGAAGGCCGGCAAGAAGGGCCCCTTCAACATCGAGCTGTTCGCCGGCTCCAACGACGACAACAACACCAGGTACTTCTTCCAGGGCGCGATGAACGTCCTCAAGCCGTACATGGACAAGGGCCAGCTGGTCGTCCGCTCCAAGCAGACCGACCTCAACCAGGTCACCACCCTGCGCTGGGACGGCGGCACCGCGCAGAAGCGCATGGACGACCTGCTCACCTCCAGCTACCGCAACGCCCGGGTCGACGCGGTGCTCTCGCCCTACGACGGCATCTCCATCGGCATCCTGTCCGCCCTGAAGTCGGACGGCTACGGCTCCGGCAGCAAGGCCATGCCCGTCGTCACCGGCCAGGACGCCGAGGTCGCCTCGCTGAAGTCGATCATCTCGGGCCAGCAGACCCAGACCGTCTTCAAGGACCTGCGCGAGCTCGCCAAGGTCGCCGCGAACATGGTCGACGCGGTCGTCAACGACAAGAAGCCCGAGGTCAACGACACCAAGTCGTACGACAACGGCAGCAAGGTCGTCCCCGCCTACCTGCTGCAGCCGGTCAGCGTCGACAAGTCCAACTACAAGCAGGTCCTGATAGACGGCGGCTACTACACCGAGGACCAGCTCAAGTAACCGGGCCCCTTCAAGGATTGGAAGGCACGACCATGGCGGGACCCGTCCTGGAAATGCGCTCGATCGTCAAGACCTTTCCCGGCGTCAAGGCGCTGTCGGACGTCACCCTGACCGTCCGTCAGGGCGAGGTCCACGCCATCTGCGGCGAGAACGGCGCCGGCAAGTCGACCCTCATGAAGGTCCTCTCCGGCGTCCACCCGCACGGCAGCTACGAGGGGGACATCCTCTTCGAGGGAGAGCCCTGCGAGTTCAAGGACATCCGGGCCAGCGAGCAGCGCGGCATCGTCATCATCCACCAGGAACTGGCGCTGTCGCCGTTCCTCTCCCTCGCGGAGAACATCTTCCTCGGCAATGAGCACGCCACCCGCGGGTTCATCAACTGGAACGCCACCCTCAAGCACGCCACCGAACTGCTGCGCCGGGTCGGCCTGTCCGACCACCCGGACACCCGCGTCGCCGACATCGGCGTGGGCAAGCAGCAGCTCGTGGAGATCGCGAAGGCGCTCTCGAAGAAGGTGAAGCTGCTCATCCTGGATGAGCCGACCGCGGCCCTGAACGACGAGGACAGCGACAAACTCCTCGATCTGATCCTGGAGCTGAAGAAACAGGGCATCACCTCGATCATCATCTCCCACAAGCTCAACGAGATCCGCAAGGTCGCCGACTCGGTGACGATCCTGCGGGACGGGCGGACCATCGAGACGCTCGACGTGAAGGCCGCGGAGACCACCGAGGACCGGATCATCTCCGGCATGGTCGGCCGCGACCTGGAGCACCGTTTCCCGGAGCGCACCCCGCACCGGCCCGAGGAGGGCGCCGCCCCGGCCCTGGAGGTCCGCGGCTGGACCGTGTACCACCCGATCGACCAGCACCGCAAGGTCGTCGACGACGTGTCCTTCGAGGTCCGGCGCGGTGAGATCGTCGGCATCGCCGGCCTGATGGGCGCGGGCCGTACCGAGCTCGCGATGAGCATCTTCGGCCGCACCTACGGCCGGTACGCCGCCGGCACGGTCCTCAAGGACGGCACGGAGATCCGTACGAAGACCGTCCCCGAGGCGGTGGCGCACGGCATCGCGTACGTCACCGAGGACCGCAAGCACTTCGGCCTGAACCTCATCGACACCATCAACCGCAACATCTCGCTCAGCGCCCTCGGCAAGGTCGCCAGGCGCGGTGTGGTGGACGAGCACGAGGAGCGGCAGGTCGCCGAGGGCTTCCGCACGTCGATGAACATCAAGGCCCCGACGGTGTTCGAGCCGGTGGGCAAGCTGTCCGGCGGCAACCAGCAGAAGGTCGTCCTCAGCAAGTGGATCTTCGCCGGTCCGGATGTGCTGATCCTCGACGAGCCGACGCGCGGCATCGACGTCGGCGCCAAGTACGAGATCTACACGGTCATCGACAAGCTGGCCGCCGAGGGCAAGGCGGTCGTCTTCATCTCCTCCGAGCTGCCCGAACTACTCGGCATGTGCGACCGCATCTACACGATGGCCGCAGGAAGGCTGACCGGTGAGTTCTCGCGGGCCGAGGCCTCCCAGGAATCGCTGATGCGTCAGATGACGAAGGACAAAGAGGTATCCCGATGAGCAGCACCGAAGTCACCGACAAGACGCCGGCGGCCGCGCCGCCGGGCAAGAACGGGGCGGGCAGCGGTGACGGCCTGCTCCAGCTGATGCTGGACGGCATGCGCCGCAACATGCGCCAGTACGGCATGCTGATCGCCCTGGGCCTGATCGTGGCGCTCTTCGCGGTGTGGACCGAGGGCGACCTGCTGCTGCCGCGCAACGTCTCCAACCTGGTGCTGCAGAACAGCTACATCCTGATCCTCGCGATCGGCATGATGCTGGTCATCATCGCGGGCCACATCGACCTGTCGGTCGGGTCGCTGACGGCGTTCGTCGGCTCGATGGCCGCCGTCTTCATGGTGAAGAACGACCTGCCGTGGCCGGTCGCGGTGATCCTCTGCCTGGCCGTGGGCGCGCTGGCCGGCGCGATACAGGGCTGGTTCATCGCCTACGGCGGCATACCGTCGTTCATCGTGACCCTCGCGGGCATGCTGACCTTCCGCGGTCTCACCGAGATCTTCCTGGAGGGCCAGACCCTCGGCCCGTTCCCCAAGGGCCTGCAGACGGTCGCCAACGGCTTCATGCCGGAGGTCGGCCCGGAGACCAACTACCACAACCTCACCCTGCTCCTCGGCATCGGACTGATCGCGCTCGTGGTCCTCCAGGAGGTCCGCGACCGCCGCCGCCAGAAGGAGTTCGACCTCGAGGTCCTCCCCTCCAAGCTGTTCCTGCTGAAGCTCGTGGCGCTCAGTGCCGCCATCCTCGTGGTGACGATGCTGCTGGCCAGCTACAAGGGTGCCCCGATCGTGCTGCTGATCCTCGGCGCGCTGCTCGTCGGCTTCGGCTACGTGATGCGCAACGCCGTCATCGGCCGCCACATCTACGCCATCGGCGGCAACCTGCCCGCGGCCAAGCTGTCGGGTGTGCGGGACAAGAAGGTCACCTTCCTGGTCTTCCTGAACATGGGCATGCTCGCGGCCCTGGCGGGTCTGGTGTTCGCCGCCCGCTTCAACGCGGCCTCTCCCAAGGCCGGCCTCAACTTCGAGCTGGAGGCCATCGCCGCCTCGTTCATCGGCGGCGCGTCGATGAGCGGTGGCGTCGGCACGGTCCTCGGCGCGATCATCGGCGGCCTGGTCCTGGGCGTGCTGAACAACGGCATGAACCTCGTCGGCGTCGGCACCGACTGGCAGCAGGTCATCAAGGGCCTGGTGCTGCTGGCCGCGGTCGGCTTCGACGTGTGGAACAAGCGCAAGTCCGGTTCGTAAGTCAGCTCGGGCCCCGCCGGACGGCGGGGCCCCTTCCTCTTGGGGAGCCGCACGGATGGAACTGAACAGACGCACGGTCATCGCAGGAGCCGCGGCGGCCGGTGTCGCCGCCACCACCGTCCTCGGCGGGACGGCGCACGCCTCGTCGGGCAGGGGGAAGCCGGTGAAGTCGCTCTTCGGCAGGCTCGCGGACGGCACCAAGGTCCACAGCTGGTCGCTGGAGAACGGCGGCACCCGGATGAAGGTCCTCTCCTACGGCGGCGTCGTCCGGTCCCTGGAGATCCCCGACCGCCGCGGCCGGTACGCCAACGTCTCCCTCGGCTTCGACACCCTCGAGGAGTACGTCGCCTCCAGCCCGTACTTCGGCGCGCTGGTCGGCCGCTACGGCAACCGCGTCGACCAGGGCCGCTTCACCCTCGACGGCACCGCGTACCAGCTCTCCGTCAACGACGGCGAGAACAGCCTGCACGGCGGCGCCCAGGGCTTCGACAAGCGGGTCTGGGACGTCGAGCCGTTCACCCGCGGCTCCGACGTCGGCCTCCACCTGTACTACACCAGCGTCGACGGCGAGATGGGCTACCCGGGCACGCTGCGCACGAAGGTCACGTACACCCTCACCCGGGACGGCGACTGGCGCATCGACTACGAGGCCACCACCGACAGGGCCACCGTCGTCAACCTCACCAGCCACGTCTACTGGAACCTCGCCGGCGAGGGCAGCGGCTCGATCCACGACCACGAGCTGTCCATCGCCGCCTCCCGCTACACACCGGTCGACTCGGGGCTGATCCCCACGGGCGAACTGGCGCGGGTCGCGGCCACCCCCTTCGACTTCCGCCGGGCCAAGCCGGTCGGCCGGGACATCCGCACCGCCCACCAGCAGGTGCTGTACGGGCAGGGCTTCGACCACAACTGGGTGCTCGACAAGGGCATCACCCGCCGCCCCGAGCAGGTCGCCGTCCTGCGCGACCCGTCCTCCGGCCGCACGCTGCGGATCGCGACGAACGAGCCGGGCCTGCAGTTCTACTCCGGCAACTTCCTCGACGGCACCCTCGTCGGCACCGGCGGCCGGGTCTACCGGCAGGGCGACGGGCTGTGCCTGGAGACCCAGCACTTCCCGGACTCGCCGAACCAGCCGTCGTTCCCGTCGACCGTGCTGCGGCCCGGACAGACGTACCGGACGACGACGGTCCATTCGTTCGGGGCGTGAGCCCCCGGGGACCGCAGCCGTCACATTTTCCTCACATGGACTGAACGGCGGCGCGTCCCGCTCCGTACTCCTGGGTGGCCCGTGCTCCCCCGCGCGGGCCACCCAGGCATGACGGGCCCGTCCCTCCCCAACGGGCCCGCCGCACACGGAGGTTCCCCTTGGCCGGCAACGTCACCTCGTTGTTCCGCAGCACCACGGCGCACAGTCCGTCGATGGCGGCGCTGACACGGGAGAGCGACGGGGCCGGCCCGGTGGACTTCTGCATCCCCTGCAACCCGTACTTCCCCACCCCCGCCATGTTCGAGGAGATGGCGGCCCGGCTGCGCGACATCATCACGTACTACCCGAGCAGCGCCGACACCATCACGGCCGAACTGTGCGGCCTGCTCCAACTGCCGCCGCAGTGCGTGGCGATGGGCAACGGCTCGACCGAACTGATCACCTGGATCGACCACCTGCTGGTCCGCGAGTCCCTCGCCGTCCCCGTCCCCACCTTCGGCCGCTGGACCGACCAGCCCATGGAGACCGGCAAACGGGTCGACATGTTCCCGCTCCAGGAGGCCGGCGGCTTCGCCCTCGACCTCGCGCAGTACGCCGAGTTCATCCGGGCGCGCGGCACCCGGGTGGCGGTGATCTGCAACCCCAACAACCCCGACGGCGGCTTCCTGCACAAGCACGCGATCGTGCAGTTCATGGACGCCATGGCCGACCTGGACCTGGTGGTGATCGACGAGTCGTTCCTGGAGTTCGCCGACGCGGAGAACGAACCGAGCGTGGTGCAGGAGGCGATGCTGCGCCCCAACGTCATCGTGCTGCGCAGCCTCGGCAAGAACTTCGGCCTGCACGGCATCCGCTTCGGCTACCTGGTCGCCAACCCGGCGCTCGCGGGACGGGTGAGATCCATGCTCCCCAAGTGGAACCTCAACTCCTTCGCCGAGCACGTGGTGTTCATGCTGAAGGAACACGGCGCCGAGTACGCCCAGAGCCTGCACCAGGTCCGCCGCGACCGGATGGACATGTCCGGCCAGCTCTCCTCACTGCCCGGACTGACGGTCTACCCCTCCCAGGGCAACTTCCTCTTCGTACGCCTCCCCGTGGGCGCCGAAGGGACCGTGGTCCGGGACCGGATGCTCACCGAGCACCGGATCCTGGTCCGCGAGTGCGGCAACAAGATCGGCTCCTCCAGCCGCTTCCTGCGCCTCGTGGTACGCCCCCAGGTGGACGTGCGCCGCCTGGTGACCGGCCTGGAACAGGTGCTCTACGGGACGTCCAGGAGGGGAGCCGCCGCGCCCGAGCAGGCCACGGGGACCGGTTACAGCTCGGGCACGGCGGCCGTGGACCGGCTGGTGAGCCGGACCAACGGGTCGGGCACGCGGGGGCTCGCCGCCCAGGCCGCCGGTGCCGGCGTTCCGGGGCTCGCCGCCACCCCGGCCGCCGGCACCGGCCCCGGTACCGGCACCGGCATGCCGCTCCCCGCCGCCGTGCCCGCCCCCGCGACGGGCACGGGCGGCGGGATGCCGGTGCCGGCCGCGGCTTCGGTGGTGACGGGGGTGCCTCAGCCGGTCGCCCAGCCTGTCGCCCAGCCCGCGCCGCAGTTCGTACCGCAGCCCGTGCCCCAGCCCGTGCCGCAGCAGGTTCCGGAACCGATTCCGCAGCCCGTGCCCCAGCAGGTTCCGGAACCGGTCCCGCAGCCGCTCGCGCCCGCGGCGCGGACGGCGCCCGCGCCGATGCCCGCCGCGGCGGCGTACCCGGCACCGCCTCAGGCGCCGCCGCCCTCCGGTCTCACCCCGCCCGGTGTCCCCGCCCGCGGCGGCCTGACGGCCGCCCAGGTCAGGGGCACCGACGGCCTCTCCGCGGCCCCGGCGACGGGCTGGCCGGGACCGCAGACCGCCTGGCCCGACGCGGTGGGGATGGGCTGAGCGGGCTGAACCACCGCGATTTTACGTGGAGTTGAGCCGTCACTGTCGGCAGCCGTTGTCCGGCCGGGTCAGTAGGCGACAGGCCATCCGCTGCTCCAGTTCAGGAGGTTGATGCCGAGCTTGGGGGTGCCGTTGTCGTTGCCGTCGTAGTAGTGGTAGACGATCAGGTCCCCGTCGACGTCGTTCATGATCGACTGGCCGCCGGGGCCGATGACGCTGCCGTGCGACTCGAGGACGGGCGTGCCGCCGTTGTTCGTCATCGAGACGCCGTTCTTGTCGCGGTACGGCCCGGTGACGCCGGTGGCGCGGCCGACCTTGACCTTGTAGGTGGAGCCGGTGCCGGCGCAGCAGGTGTCGTACGAGGCGAAGAGGTAGTAGTAGCCGTTCCGTTTGACGATGAACGGCGCCTCGACGGCCTTCGTCCCGGAGGGGCGGGAGGCGAGGGAGTAGCGGGTGGTGTTGGAGGAGAGCTGCTTCCCGGTGGAGGGGTTGATCTGGATCATCTTGATCCCGGTCCACCAACTGCCGAAGGACAGCCACCACTTGCCGTCGTCGTCGACGAAGAGGTTGGGGTCGATGGCGTTGTAGTCGCTGGAGGAGTTCGAGGTGTGGACGGTGCCGTAGTCGGTCCAGCTGCCCGGCTGTCCGGTGGTGGAGCCGGCCAGACCGATGGCGGAGGTGTTCGAGCCGAACTTCGAGACGGAGTAGTACATCAGGTACTTGCCGCCGTGGTACGAGATGTCCGGCGCCCAGGCCTCCGGCACGGAGGAGTAGTTCCGCCACCAGCTCGGCCGGGACGAGAACGCGTCGGCGCCGGCGGAGAAGGCGGTGCGGTCGGTGGAGGTCTTGTTGGCGATGCCGCCGCCGGTGGCGTAGAGGAGGTACTGCCCGGAGGAGGTCCGGATCATCGACGGGTCGTGCGTGACGACGGACCCGGTGACGCGGCCGGGGTTGGGGTACGCCGAGGCGGTGGTCGGCATCAGGGCGAGCAGCGCGGCGGTGGGGAGCGCGAGCAGGGCGGTGCGCTTGCGGAGGGTGCGGCTCATACGGGGTTCTCCTTGCGGTGGGGGTCGGCATGCGTTCGGAATTCCGAACAGCGATCGCAAGTTCGAACGGACCGTAGAATCGAACCACTTGCGCGTCAATGGCCCGCGCAGCCCCTCTCGGTGCCGGGCGGGGCGGGTGCCGCGCGGGCCGTGCGAGCGCGGACTTCCTCACGTACCCGACGGAGTGTCCGTCGGGCAGGGTGAGGCCGTCGGGGAGGCGGTGGGGCCGGGGGACGGGGTGGCGGGCTCCGTGGAGCAGTCGTCCGGGGCGGTGGGCGAGGGGCCCGGGCCTGTCGGGTCCGGTGACGGCGACGGGCTCCCCGTGGGGGTCCCGCCGGGTGTCTGCGAGGGTTCCTGGCTCGTCGGGGAGGGCTCCGGGGACGGGGAGGCGGACGTCGGAGTGGGCGCCGGGGTGGAGGAGGACGGGGACGGGGAAGGGGACGGCTCGGGGCTGCCCGGAGTGCTCGGGTCCGGGCCGATGACGATCCCGCCACCGCCGCCGTTCCCCTTTCCGCCGTTCCCCTTTCCGCCGTCGCCCTTGTCCACGGGCCCGGTCGCCGGGGTGCCGCCTCCCGCGCCGGGGCTCCTCGGGACGACGCCCTCGCCGTCGGGGACGGTGTGGACCCCGCGGCGGTAGAAGTCCAGCCAGTACCTGACCAGTTCCAGGTAGCGGCGCGAGTGGTTGTAGCTGAGGACCGCCCGGTCCAGGTCGGCGGCCCGGCCCAGGTCCCGGTCACCCGCGCACAGGTAGTGGCCGGCCGCCAGGGCCGCGTCGAAGACGTTGTTCGGGTCGGCGCGGCCGTCGCCGTTGCCGTCCGTGCCCCAGCGGGCCCAGGTGGACGGCAGGAACTGCATCGGTCCCACCGCGCGGTCGTAGACCGTGTCGCCGTCGTGGGCGCCCCCGTCCGTGTCCCGGATCAGGGCGAACCCCCGGCCGTCGAGCGGTGGCCCGGTGATCCGGCCCCGCGTGGTGCCGTTCCGGTCGACCGCGCCGCCGCGCGCCTGGCCGGACTCGACCTTGCCGATCGCCGCGAGCAGTTCCCAGGGCAGCCGGCAGCCGGGGTCCGTCCTGCCGACGGAGGTCTCGGCGGCACGGTAGGCGCGCAGCACGGTGGCCGGGATGCCGGACTGGGAGCGGAGGTCCCGTGCGAGCACCGGGGAGGCCGACGCTGCGTCCCGGGTCCGCAGGGGCGGGAGTTCGGTGTGGTAGGAACCGTCGCCCGGCGGGACGAGTTCGGTGTACGGGCCGCCCGCCGCCGTCCCGCGGGCGTCGTCGTCGGCGGGCGGGGCGGCGTGGGCGTCCCGCGCGTCCCCGAGGAGCCCGGGGGCCTGGGAGGCCGTGAGGGCCGCCATCGCCGCCACGGTGACGGCGGTCGTCCGCAGTCCCCTGCGGGTCCGGCCGGTGCGCGGACGTCGTGCGCGGCGTACGGGCATGGCTGTCACTCCTGTCGGGTGCGGGGCGGTTGCACTCGTGGGTTTCGCCGGTCGCGCGGCCCTCAGCGGCCGAAGGTGTCGATGCCGGAGACGAGCCACCGTCCGTCGCGGTGCACGACGTCGACGGCGAGCATGGCGCCCGCGTACACGCCCTCGTCCTGCGTGCCCGCGGCGTCCTCGGCGTCCTTCGTGGCCTTCGTGTCCTTCGCGCTTCCGGTGGTGGCGACGCTGCTCTGGTCGGCGTAGACGAGGACCCGGGCCCGGTGGCCGTCGATCCGTTCGACCGCGCTCTCGGTGACCGTCGTGGTGATCACCGCCTTCTGCGCGTCGGCCCGCTTCCGGACGTCGGCGAGCAGGGTGCGGTGCTGGTCGACGGCCTTCCCCGTGAGGAGGTCCCGCGCGGCTTTCCCGAGGGCGCCGGGGTCGGTGTGGTCGTAGGAGAAGAGCCGGTCGACGGCCTTGGAGGCCTGGCCCTTGATCTCGCCGGTGCGGGCGAGGTCGGTCAGTGCGGTGTTGCGCCGCGCGGGGTCGTCCCGGAGTGCTTCGGCCTTCGCGTGCGCCCAGCCGGCGAAGCCGCCGAGGAGCACGGTCAGCGCGCAGAGCACCACGAGGCCCACCGGGCGGCGCGACCGGGTCCGGTCCGCCTTCCCCTCCTCGGTCGTCCCGGCCGTAGCGGCCGTAGCGGCCTTCCCGCTCGTCCGCGCGGAGGGCGAGGACGAGGGCGAGGGGCCGGGTGGGGACAGGACGGCCGTACCGCCCGTGCGGGTCCGGCCTCCGGTGTTCTCCGGGGTCCCGGTGGAGGCGGCGGGCCGGGCCTCGCGGGCCAGGTGGCGCCGCCGGCGGTTGATGTGGTGGCGGGTCGTCGACATCGTGCTGTCCTCTCGGTGCGGCGGCTTGCGCGGTGCGGAACCGGGTCAGCCGGTCGGTGCGCCGCCCACGGGGGCCTGTCCCAGGGCGCTCAGCTTCCACCGGCCCCCGGTGCGGGTGAGTTCGCCGAGCATGCGGCTGTCCTTGTCCGTCTTCGCGCCGTCGGACGCCCTGACGGTGACGCGCAGGGCGACCAGCACCCGGGCGCGGCCCGCCCGGTCGTCGAGCTCGGTGACGGCGCCCGACAGCACCCGGGCCGTGGTGACCGTCTTCGCCGCCCTCACCTGCTCGGCGAACTCGTCGCGCCCCGACGCCAGTTGTTCGCGCAGTTCACCGGTGGTCGACGACTCCCACAGGTCGAGGCCCCGGTTCAGGTCCCGGTGGTCGAGCGTGTTGAGGTTCTGCACCGCCTGCTCCCCGGCGGCGAGCGCCTCGTCCCGTTGCGCCGCGTACGCGGCCCGGTCGTCGTGGGCCGCGCGGTACCAGTCCTGCCCCGTCCAGGCCGCGAAGCCGCCCGTGAGGAGGGTGAGGGCGAGCAGCAGGGACGGCAGGGGCCGGAGGCGGTGTGCGGTGAGGACGCGGACCGCGCGTTCCATGGGGTTCTCCAGTCTCCCGCGCACAGGTCAGCGGGCCTTGAGGTCGACGATCCGCCACCGGCCGTTCTCGAGCCGGGCCGTGACGGTGAGCTGGGCCGCCGCGGTGGTGGCCTGGTCCTTGCCGCGGCGGGAGGTCTGGTCGAGGAAGACCAGCAGGCGCGCCCGGTCGCCGTCGAGTTCGATCACTCCGGTGCGGACGGCCCGGGTGCTCAGGGTGACGCGCTGCTCGGTGAGGTCGTCGCGGACCTGGTCGAAGAGGTCCTGGTACTGGCGGGCGGCGCGGCCGTCGAGGACGGAGCGTGCGGAGCGCTCGGCGGCCGCGGTGCCGTCCGGGGTGTAGGAGAAGACGCGGGCGAGGGCGTTGGCGACCTCGCCCGCGACGCGGTGGGTGGCCTCGGCGTCGGTGAGCGCGCGGTTCCGGGCGGACTCGGCCGACGTGAGCCGGTGGGCGCCGTAGAGGAAGCCGCAGCCGCCGAGGACGAGCACCGCGGCGAGGACGGCGAGGGCGGCCCGCCGTGTCCGGCGGGCGCGGACACCGTCCGCCGGGTCCTTTGAGGACCCGTCCGCGGATTCCGTGCCCGAGGCCGTGCCCGAGGCCGTATCCGGGGCCGCGTCCGTACCGAGGTCCGTGCCCGTGCCCGCGTCCGTACCGGAGCCCGCCCCCGTGCCCGCGTCCCGCGCGGAATCCTGTGCCCGGCCCACGCTCAGCAGTCGCGCCAGCGTTGTCATCGGTCCCCGTCCTCCCGCTCCCCCGAGAGCGGTACGGCGCTCAGTGCCCTGACCTTCCACTCCCCCTCGCCCGTGCGGGCCAGGACCGCCTCCAGGCGTTTGCGGTCGGTGGCCGGCTTCTTCGTCCCGGCGGGGGTGACCTCGACGCGGACGGTGGTGATCAGCTTGGCCGTGCCGGCCCGCGTGTCGAGCGCGGTGACGGCCGCCTCGGTGACCGTGCCGCGCGCCGAGGCGCCCGCCTTGGCCTCGGTGCGGCCCAGTTCCTCGCGCAGCGGCCCGGTGGAGGCGTCGCGCCAGGCCCGGACGCCCTGCTCGGCCCGCTGCCGGGTGGTGGCGTCGAGCGTGGTGAGTACGGCGATGCCCGCCCGTCCGTCGGCGAGCGCCCGGTCGCGCTCCCGGCCGTACGCGAGCGCGTCGTCGGCGCGGGCCTGCGCGTACGTCCACGCGCCGGTGCCGCAGAAGCCGAGGGCCAGCGCGAGCGCCGCTCCGGTGAGGATCCGGGCCCCCCTCATCGCGTACCGCCGGCGGGGAGGAGGCCGGACAGGTCGTCCGGTGCCTCGCCGCGCTGTCCGGGCAGGGCGAGGGCGCCGGGGAGCACCGGGGAGGCGTCGTTCCCGGCGGGTGTCCCGCCGCTGCCCGGGGGCAGGGAGCCGGGTGCGGCCGGTTCGGGCACCGGGCCGCCCTTCGGGGCGTTCGCCGAGCCGCGTACGTTCGACCCGGTGGAGGCGGGGGCGGTGCAGGCCGCGCCGGTGTTGAGGGCGGGCGCGGTGCCGAGGTCGAGCCCGTTGCGGTAGCGCGTGGCGCCGTATCCGGCGGTGCAGGGCAGGGGTTCGAAGAAGGTGACGGCCATGCCGAGGTTCAGCTTCCCTCCGTCGACGGCGGTGGCTCCGGCGGCGACGGCCGCCGGGAACTTCACGAGGAGTTCCTCGATGCCGCGCTGCCGGGTGACGGCGATCTCGGAGGTGGTGAGCAGATTGGCGAGGACGACGCCCAGGCTCGGGTCCAGGTCCCGCAGGACGCCGCTGACCTGGGTGGCGGCGTCGGGGGCGACGGTGAGGAGGCGGCGCAGGTCGGCGTCGGAGCCCTTGAGGGTGCGGGCCAGTTCCTCCGCCCCGGCGGCGAAGTCACGGATGGCCTGCTCCTCCTCGGCCTGGGTGCGCAGGACGGTCTCGCCGTCGGTGATGAGCCTGGTGGTGGACGGCAGGGCGCGGTCGGCGGCCTCGACGAAGTCGCTGCCGCTGTCGAGCAGGGCCTGGAGGTCGTCGCCGTGGCCCTCGAAGGCCTTGCCGAACTCGTCCACGACCGTGCGCAGGTCGTCGAGCGGGACGGAGCGGGTGAGGTCGTCGACGCTGCCGAGCACGTCGGTGACGGGTCTGGGCACCTGGGTGTCGGCCTGTTCGATGCGGGCGCCCTCGGCGAGGTAGGGGCCGCCGTCGCTCTCGGGCCGCAGGTCGATGTACTGCTCGCCCACCGCGGAGAGCCCGGCGACCACGGCGCGGGTGTCGGCGGGGATGCGCGGGGCGGACTTCTTGATGCGGAGTTCGGCGACGACACCGTCCTCGGTCAGGCCGATCGGTCCGACGCGGCCCACGGAGACGCCCCGGTAGGTGACGTCGGAGTGGGTGAACAGACCGCCGGTGCGCGGGAGTCGCACGTCGACGGTGTAGTGGTCGGCGACGCCGACGTACCGTCCGAGGTCGGCGTAGCGGATGCCGAGGTAGGAGAGGGCGAGGACGGCGACGACGAGGAAGGCGAGGTTCTTCAGCCGTACGGCGAGGGTGATCAACCCGGCTCACCTCCCCGGGCGGCGGCCGTCGGGTCCGGCGGCGCCGCGGTGGCGGGGACGGAGGGCAGGGGCAGCGGGGAGGAGGGCGTCGGTGAGGACCGCCGGGACGGGGCCGCCGACGGCGCGGCGGACTTCCGCTCCCCGTCCGCCCTTCCCCCGGACCGTTCCCCGTCCGTCCTCCCTCCGGACCGCTGCCCGGACCGCTCCCTCCCGGCCTCGCCGTCCGCCTCGCCGTCCGCCGGGGCGGACGGCGAGGCCGTGCCCCGCGGCACCAGCGGCGGGATCACCTGGGTCCCGGGCACGGCGACCATGTCCAGGTACACGTTGAGGTAGTCGCCCTTCACGCCCCGCAGTACCTCGTCGGTGAACGGGTACGTCAGCAGCACCTCCAGGGAGTCCGGCAGGTCCGTGCCCGCGTCCGCGAGCGCCTTCAGGGCCGGCGCGACGGCCTTGAGGTCGGCGATCATGTCGTCCTTGCTGGCGTCGATGGTGGTGACGGCGACGCCGGAGAGCGTGTCGAGGGAGCGCAGCATGGTCAGCAGTGAGCCGCGCTGCCTCTCGAGCGTCTTCAGGCCGGGCGAGAGGCCGGTGAGGACGGTGCCGACGTCGTCCTTGCGGGTGGCGAGGGTCGTGGAGAGCCGGTTGACGGCGTCGAGGGCGTCGGTGATGTCGCCCCGGTGGTCGTCGAGGTCGGTCACCAGGGTGTCGACCCGTCCCAGCACGGAGCGGATCTCGGGCTCGCGGCCGCCGAGCGCCGCTTCGAGTTCCCGGGTGATGGTCCTGAGCTGGTTGACCCCGCCGCCGTTGAGGAGCAGGGACAGCGCGCCGAAGACCTCCTCCACCTCGGTGCCGCGGCCGGTGCGGGAGACCGGGATGACGGCCCCGTCCGCCAGCCTGGCGGCTCCGGTCTCCCGGTCGGGCGCGACGAGCTGGACGTACTTCTCGCCCAGCAGGCTGGACTGTTCGAGGCGGGCGGTGGCGTCGGCGGGCAGCCGCACATCGCCGTTGATCCTCATGGTGACGCGGGCCGACCAGTCGTCGTGGCCGAGTTCGACGGCGGTGACCCGGCCGACGGCGACGTCGTTGACCTTCACCGCGGACTGCGGGACCAGGCTGAGCACGTCCCGGAGTTCCGCGGTGACGGTGTAGGGGTGGTCGCCGAGGTCGGCGCCGCCGGGCAGCGGCAGATCCTCGATGCCGTCGAAGCGCGGCGGTCCGACGGTGACCGCGCCGAGGGCCAGGGCGAAGCCGAGGCCGAGGGCGGTCAGTCCGCCCAGGGTGAGACCGGCGGCGCCGCCCGTGGTGAGCACGCCGCGCCTCAACGCCCCGGTCCGCGGGCCGGAGTTCCGCCTGCCGCGTCTCATCGCCGCTCCTCCCCGCTGGCGGGCAGCGGCAGCAGCGGTCCGCCCATGCTGATCTCGTTGAGGTTGGCGCGGCCGTCGAGGGTGCGGGTGTCGGGGTCGTAGGCGTTCACGACGTTGCCCGCGGCCAGCGGCGCCACGTCCAGTGCCTCGGCGAGCGAGGTCCGCTGCTCGACGAGGGTCCGGGTGAGGGGGACGAGCCGGTCGACGTTCTCCTTCAGCCCGTCCCGGTTGTCCTCGATGAAGGTCTTGACCTGGCCGAGGGCGGTGCCGAGTTCCTCGAGCGCGCCGGCCAGGTCGTCCTTGTTGTCGGCGAAGAAGCCGACGACCTCGTCCAGGCGTTCCTGCGCGGTGCGCACGTCGGTGTCCTTCTCCTTCAGCATCGTGGTGAAGGCCTGGAGGCTGCGCAGGGTGCCGAACAGGTCGCCGCTGCTGCCGTCGAGGGTCTTGGCCGCCTTGCCGAACTCCTCGACGCTCTCGCCGATGGCCTCGCCGTTGCCGTCGAGGTTGGCGGCGCCGGTGCGCAGCAGTTCGGACAGGGCGCCACCGGAGTTGGCGCCGTCCGGGCCGAGTGCCTCGCCGAGTTCGGTGACCGAGTCGTAGAGCTGGTCGATCTCGAGGGGGGTGCGGTTGCGCGCGGCGGGCAGGACGGCTCCCTCGGCGAGGGCGGGGCCCGCGCGGTAGGCGGGGGTGAGCTGGACGTAGCGGTCGGCGACGACGCTCGGCGCGACGACGACGGCCCGCGCGCCCTCGGGGACCTTCACCCCCTCGTCCAGGAGGAGGCCGACGCGCACCGTGGTGCCCTGGGGCCGCACCGACTCCACCTCGCCGACCCGCACCCCGAGGACGCGCAGGTCGGACCCGGCGTAGACGCCGACGGCGCGGTCGAAGTAGGCGGTGAGGCGGGTGCCGTCGGAGTCGAGGACCCGGACGGCGGTGAGGCCGCCGGCGGCCAGCACCACGAGGGCGAGCAGGCCGGTGAGGACTTTTCCGCGTCTGCTCATCGCTCGCCTTTCCCCTGGGCCGCCGGCTGTTTCGGCGGCAGGCAACCGGTGTCGGGCAGGGACGTCTCGGGCAGGTAGTCGCGGGGCACGACGCCGCACAGGTAGCTGTCGAACCAGCGGCCGTTGCCCAGGGTGTTGCCGACGAGGCGGTAGTACGGGCCGACCAGCGCGAGGGTCTTGCCGAGCTGGGCGTTGTTCTCCTCCAGGACGCCGGTGACCCGGCCGAGGGCCTTGAGGGTGGGGCCGAGCTGCTTCTCGTTGTCGTCGACGAGGCCGCTGATCTCGCGGCCGAGTTCCCTGCTGCCCTTGAGCAGGGCCCGGATGGCGCCGCGGCGGTCCTTCAGTTCGCCGAGCAGGGAGCCGCCGTCCTCGATGAGGGTCTCGAAACTGGACTTCCTGTTCTCCAGCGTCTTGGTGAACCGGGCGCTTCCCTTGAGGAGTTCGGAGAGCTTCGCGTCGCGTTTCGAGACGGACTTCGACAGCGCGGACAGGCCGTCGGCGGCGGTGCGCACGTGGGGCGGGGAGTTCTCGAAGGTGTCGGAGAGGGTCTCGAAGCTCTCCGCGAGCCTCCGGGTGTCGATGTCCTCGACGGTGGAGCCGAGGTCCTGGAACGCCTGGGTCACGTCGTAGGGGGAGGTGGTGCGGGACAGCGGGATGCGGCTGCCGGGGTCCTGCCGGGCGGAACCGAGCGGGTCGAGCGCCAGGTACTTGTCGCCGAGGAGGGTCCTGATGGCGATGGCGGCGGTCGTCCGGTCGCCGATCCAGGCGTCCTCGACCTCGAAGGTGACCTTCACCCTGTCGCCGTCGAGGGTGACGCCGGTGACCTCGCCCGCCTTGACGCCGGCGATGCGCACCTCGTCGCCCTCGTCGAGGCCGGCGGCCTCGGAGAAGTCGGCGCTGTAGCGCGTACCGCCGCCGAACGGCAGCCGGTCCGCGCGGGAGACGAGGACGGCGAGCAGGGCGAGGGCGAGCAGGCCGACGACGGCGACGGCGACGGGGTCGCGTTCCTTGACGGGCTTGAACCACGGGCGCCGCGCCCCGGTGGTCCGTCCGCGCCGTGCGAGGGGTCTCATCCGCGGCACCTCGATTCGGTGATCGCGATGCCGGTCGGCGGCTCCGAACCGTCGGAGGTGGTCACTCCGCTCACCCGTGCCTCGCAGAGGTAGAGGTTGAACCACGATCCGTAGGAGGACAGGCGGGCCAGGGCGGTCATCTTGGCGGGGGTGCGCTCGAGGAAGTCCTCGATCCTCGGCGTGTGTGCGCCCAGGTTCGCCGAGAGCCGGCCCAGTTCGCGGATGTCCCGCTTGAGAGGGGCACGTCCGTCCTCGAGGAGGCCGGCGGTGACGGTGGTCAGGTCGCCCATGGCCTCGACGGCCTCACCGAGGGGTTCACGGTCGTCGTCGAAGCCGGTGACGATGTCCCGCAGGGTGACGACGAGGTCGTCGAAGCTGTCCTCGCGGTCGTTGAGCGTCTCCAGGACGGTGGTGAGGTTGTCGACGACCTGGCCGATCACCTCGTCCTTGGCGGCGACGGTCGTGCTGAGCGAGCCGATGTGGCGGATCAGGCTGTCGACGGTGGTGCCCTCGCCCTGGAGCACCTGGACGATCGATCCGGCGAGTTCGTTGACGTCCTTCGGGGAGAGCCCCTCGAACAGCGGCTTGAACCCGTTGAAGAGCAGGGTCAGGTCGAGGGCGGGCGTGGTGCGGTCGAGCGGGATGGTGTCGCCCGCTTCGAGCGTGCCGGTGAGGTCGCCGCTGCCGCGGTCGAGGGCGACGTAGCGCCGGCCGACCATGTCGAGGTACTTCACGGCGGCGGTGGCCGAGCGGGGCAGCCGGCGGTCGTCGCGGACGGTGAAGGTGACCTGGGCGGTGCGCCGTCGCACGACGCGGACGTCGGTCACCTCGCCGACCTCCACGCCGGAGATCCGTACGCTGTCGCCGTCGACGAGTCCGGTGACGTCGGTGAACAGGGCCCGGTAGGTGCGGGTGCCGGTGCCGACACCGGTGTCGGCGACGCTGAGGCCGAGCACGGTCGTGGCGAGGCCGGTGATCACCACGAAGAGCAGGGACTTGAGCAGCGGCCCGGTCAGTGGGCGGCGCCGGGTGTGCGCGTGGTCGGGGGCGGTCATCCGAGGGTCACCTCCGTGCCGCGGTAGGCCGGGCCGACGAGCAGGCTGCTCCAGTCGGGCAGTTCGCCGGGGTGCCGGCCGGCGGCGGGTGCGAGCAGTTCGTTGAGCAGGTCGTTCTCCTGCGGGGAGTTGGCGGGCCCGAGGTCCTGGCCGGCCGCCGCGGACGCCTGCGCGGCGGGCCGGGCGAGTGTGCCGAGGTAGGGGACGGTGGGGCAGCGGGGGCCGCCGCCGGAGTCGTACACCGGGGTGTCGCGGCCGGGGCGGTAGGCGCCGCGCGAAGGGACGGTGGTGACGTCGACGTGGAGGCCGGGCCGGCCGGTGCCCTTGCCGAGCGCCTCGTCCATGGCGGGCACGAACTCGGCGAGGGTGCGCAGGGTGCAGGGGAAGGAGGGGGAGTACTCGGCGAGCAGTTCCAGGGTGGGCCTGCCGGTCGCGGCGAGCCGGATGATGGTGTCCTCGTTCTTCCGCAGGAAGGCCGTCATGTCCTCGGCCGTGCGGGTGGTGGCGCCGAGGGTGCGGGCGTAGGCGGCCTCCTGCTCGGCGAGGGTGCCGCTGGTGGTGGTGAAGTCGGTGAGCGCCGTGACGATGTCGGGGGCGGCGTCCGCGTAGACGTGGCCGACCTTCACGAGGTGCTCGAGGTCCCGGTTGAGGGTGGGCAGGTGGGGGTTGAACTCCTTCAGGTGCGCGTCCAGTCGGACGAGCGTGTCGCCGAGCCGGTCGCCGCGTCCCTCCAGGGCCCGTGAGACGGCCGACAGGGTCGCGGACAGCTTCTGCGGCTGGACCGCGGTGAGCATCGGCAGGACGTCGTCGAGGACCTGCTGGAGTTCGACGGCGTTCTCGGAGCGGTCCTGGGGGATGACGGCTCCGGCGGCCAGCGGCCGGTCCGAGGGGGCCTTCGGCGGTACGAGGGCCACGAACCGCTCGCCGAACAGGGTGGTCGGCAGCATCTGCGCGCGGACGTCGGAGGGTACGTCGTCGAGGGCGCCGGGTTTCATGGCGAGGGTGAGCCGGGCCCCGTCGTCGGTGGCGTCGACGGCGCGGACCTCGCCGACGACGACGCCGCGCAGTTTGACCTCGGCGCCCAGGTGCATCTCGTTGCCGACGCTGTCGGTCTCGACGACCACCGGGTCGGAGTCGGTGAACCTCTTGTCGTGGACGGCGACGGCCAGCCAGACCAGGAGGGCGGGCACCAGCAGGAACACCACCCCGGCGGACCGGCGGCGCAGCGTCTCGCCCCGTGTCGCGCTCATCTCACCCCGCCACCTTCACGGTCGTGGTCGCGCCCCACAGGGCGAGCGACAGGAAGAAGTCGGTGACGCTGATCAGCACGATGGCGTTGCGCACCGACCGGCCGACGGCGACGCCGACGCCGGCGGGGCCGCCCGTGGCGCGGTAGCCGTAGTAGCAGTGGGCGAGGATCACCATCACGCTGAAGACCAGCACCTTCAGCACCGAGAGCAGGACGTCCGTCGGGGAGAGGAAGAGGTTGAAGTAGTGGTCGTAGGTGCCCCGGGACTGGCCGTTGAACAGGACGGTCACGTAGCGGGACGCCAGGTAGGAGGAGAGCAGCCCGATCGCGTAGAGCGGGACGATGGCGACGACCCCGGCGATGACGCGGGTGGTGACCAGGTAGGGCATGGAGCGGATGCCCATGCCCTCGAGGGCGTCGACCTCCTCGTTGATGCGCATGGCGCCGAGCTGGGCGGTGAAGCCGGCGCCGACGGTCGCCGAGAGGGCGAGGCCGGCGACGAGGGGGGCGATCTCGCGGGTGTTGAAGTAGGCGGAGACGAATCCGGTGAACGCGGCCGTGCCGATCTGGTCGAGGGCCGCGTAGCCCTGGAGTCCGACGACGGTCCCGGTGAAGAGCGTCATCGCGATCATCACGCCGATGGTGCCGCCGATGACGCCGAGGCCGCCGGAGCCGAAGGCGACCTCGGCGAGGAGGCGCTGCACCTCCTTGAGGTAGCGGCGCAGGGTCCGCGGGATCCACAGCAGCGCCCGGGCGTAGAAGAGCAGGTGGTCGCCGGAGCGGTCGAGCAGGGCGAGCGGGGAGGCCATCGGACCTCAGCCTCCCTTCGGCGGGACGATCTGGAGGTAGACGGCCGTCATCACCATGTTGACGAAGAAGAGCAGCAGGAAGGTGATGACGACGGACTGGTTGACGGCGTCGCCGACGCCCTTGGGGCCGCCGCGCGGGTTGAGGCCCCGGTGGGCGGCGACGATGCCCGCGATGAACCCGAAGACCAGCGCCTTGAGTTCGCTGATGTACAGGTCGGCCGGCTGGGCGAGGGCGGAGAAGCTGGACAGGTAGGCGCCGGGGGTGCCGTCCTGCATGAGGACGTTGAAGAAGTAGCCGCCGAGCGTGCCGACGACGGAGACCAGGCCGTTGAGCAGGACCGCCACGCCCATGGTGGCCAGGACCCGGGGCACGACGAGGCGTTGCACGGGTGAGACGCCCATGACCTCCATGGCGTCGAGTTCCTCGCGGATCGTACGGGAGCCGAGGTCGGCGCAGATGGCGGAGCCGCCGGCGCCGGCGATCAGCAGGGCCACGATGAGCGGGCTCGCCTGCTGGACGACGGCGAGGACGCTGGCGCCCCCGGTGAACGACTGGGCGCCCAACTGCCTTGTCAGGGAGCCGACCTGGAGCGCGATGACGGCGCCGAAGGGGATCGAGACGAGGGCGGCGGGCAGGATGGTGACGCTCGCGACGAACCAGAACTGCTCGACGAACTCGCGGAACTGGAAGGGTCTTCGGAAGACGGCCCGGCCCACTTCGGCGGCGAGCGCGAAGAGCCGGCCGGTCTGCCGCAGGGCGCCGGTGATCATGCGCCGCTCCCGGCGGCGGGCATCGGCGGGACGGGCGTCCCGGCGCTCCCCGCGTAGGTCGCGCGGATGGCGGAGCGCGCGGCGGGCGGCAACTGGTCGATCATGCCCATGACACGGTCGCGCCGTCGGGCGACGGCCCGGCGCGGCGGGAGGCCCGGGGACGGCTCGAGCTGCGGGACGATGGTGCGGGGCCGGGCCGCGGCGGCGTCCGCGGCGTCCGCCTCGGCGGCGAGGGTGGCCGCGTCCTTCTCCTCGGACATCCCGATGGGGCCCTCGCGCCGGCCGCCGAGGAACTGGGCCACGACCGGCTCGTCGCTGGTGAGCAGCACCTCGCGCGGGCCGAAGGCGACGAGTTCGCGCCGGAAGAGCATCCCCATGTTGTCGGGCACGGTCGCGGCGATGTCGAGGTTGTGGGTGACGATCAGCATCGTCGCGTCGATCCGCGCGTTCAGGTCGATCAGCAGCTGGGAGAGGTAGGCGGTGCGGACCGGGTCGAGTCCGGAGTCCGGCTCGTCGCAGAGGATGATCTGCGGGTCGAGGACGAGCGCGCGGGCCAGGCCGGCCCGCTTGCGCATGCCGCCGCTGATCTCCCCCGGGAGCTTGCCCTCCGCGCCCAGCAGCCCGACGAGCTCGATCCGCTCCATGACGACGCGGCGGATCTCGGACTCCTTCTTGCGGGTGTGCTCGCGCAGCGGGAAGGCGATGTTGTCGAAGAGGGACATGGACCCGAAGAGGGCTCCGTCCTGGAACATGAGCCCGAACAGCTTCCGGGTCTCGTATATATCCCTTTCGGGGCTGTTCACCATGTCCACCCCGTTGATGAGAACACGGCCCTTCTCGGGTTTGAGCAGCCCTATGAGCGACTTCAGGAAAACGGTCTTCCCGGTGCCGGACGGCCCCAGCATCACGCTCACCTCTCCGGCGGGAAGGGTGAGCGTCACGTCCCGCCAGATGCTCTGCCTGCCGAAGGACTTGGTCAGCCCCTCGACCACGACTTCGATTCCCATATCACCTCCAGCGGACATGTGCCCTCACGCGCGTCGCCGGCGCGCGTCGATTCGGCGCGGAACGTACGGACAACGGGTGCGAAGCCGTTCTCCCACCGCCTTTCCGAACTTTGTCACCGTGCGGACAACCCGCCGGCCCGCACGTGTCCCCGGGGAGACGGGCAGGGTCTCGCGGCTCCGGGGGGCGTGGAGCCGCGAGACCCCGCCGACGGACGTCCGGCCCGGCGGAAGGGCACGGCCGGAAAGCATCCGCCGTGGTTCCGGCCGACGGGGGCCACCGACCTGGAACCGAGCACCGCACCGGCACGTTACGGCCGAGTAACCTCGACGGGCAAGAGTGGAATCCGAGTTTTCCGGGGCACCCTGTTCGGCCATCCGGAACCTGTCAGGGCGGAGACAAAAAACGGTCGCGGAATTGTCACCGGGTGAGCAACACGGAACGGCGCAGAGCGGCCTGCGGGCGCCCCGTGCGCCACTGGCCGAAAATTCCACATTGACAACAGGTGAGCAATCCGGCCCGTGATCGACTCACCCCGGAAACAGATGATTGCCCTTTTCAAAGAATCATGGGCATCGCCATTGTTCGGCTAAGTTTCCCGCAAGTAACGTCATGGTTCGCGGACAGGGAAAACCGAGCCGCGGGCCGCCCGGCCACCCCTCGATCGCTTCGGCCACGGCCCATCTCTGCCGGTCAATCCACAAGGAGACTCCCCGAGCCATGAAGAAAACCCTCAGAAGGACCGCTGTCGTGGCGGGTGCGGCCGCGGCCGCCTTCGGTCTCACCGCCGGTCCCGCCTCGGCGGTGCCCTCCACCACGTGGACCGTCACCCCCACGGGCGGCTACACGGCGACGAACAGCGGCAACATCGTACTGACCGCCACCATCCCGATGACGTGCACGACCTCGGGCGCCTCGGGCACCATGGCGAGCAACACCGGCAACCCGGCCCAGGTCGCCGCCATCAACGCCATCAACTTCGGCACCTCCGCCTCGCCGTGCACCAGCGTCCTGGGCAACGTCACCACCGTGGCGGTCACCCCCTGGACCGTCGTCGCGCAGGACTACACCGCCTCGACCGGCGTCACCAAGGGCTACGTCGGCAACGTCACGGCCAACGTGACCGCCGGCGCCTGCAAGTTCACGGTGACGGGCAAGGCCTCGGCCACCTACACCAACTCCACCGGCGTCCTGAACGTCAACAGCGTCTCCGGTGACCTGGCCGTCAGCTCCAGCCCCGCCCCCGTCAACTGCGGCTCGGTGGTCACGACCGCCACCAAGCCCCTCTTCAAGGGCAAGTACGTCATCAAGGCGGCGAACGGCGCCGTCCCGCAGATCGTCGGCTCCAACCCGTAAGGCGCCACCCCTCGCGTCCGCCCCGCCGGTGTCCCGGCCGGGCGGACGCGGACCGCCCTGACGGACCCTCCGGAACCCGCTTTCCGGACGAACCCTGGTGGAGCTGTATGAGAGGCCATCGTGCCGCCGCGTCGCGGCCGCCCCGTGTCCGTGCCGGCAGCGCGGCGATCGGCGCGTTCGTCGTGCTCGCCGCCACGGTCCCGGCCGCGGCGTCCGCCGCGGGCACCCAGGAGGTGGACGCCGCACTCCCCTACGTCTGCGCGCTGCCGTCCGGACGGCAGCCCGTGACGGTCCGGGTCGCGGCGGTGTTCCCGGACCGGGCGGAGCCGGGCGAGGCGTTCTCCCCCACCGGCGTCACCACCACGGTGGAACTCCCGGCGGAGGCGGTCGCGGACCTCACCGCGCTCGAGGCCGCCACCGCGCGGGCCGCCACCCGTCTCACCGTCGGCGTCACCCAGGACGAGGCCGCCGCCGAGGCGACCTGGCGCGGCACCGCGGAGCCCGTCCCCGTTCCCGGCTCCGGACCGCTGACGCTGACCACGACGGGCGACGTCCCCTCGGTGACCGGTCAGGGCGACGGCGACCTGGTCTTCACCGCCGAGAACCTCGCCGTCGACCTGGAGCTCGGCGCGGCGGACGGGACCGCCGCCGGCCCCGGCGCGCTGACCCTCGACTGCTCCCCCTCCGGGGACGCGCCGGACAACGGACCGCTGGCCACCGTGCCGGCCGGCCCGGACACGCCCGGACCGAGCGGTCCGCCGTCCGCGTCCGGCTCCTCCCCCGGAACGCCGGACCCGTTCCCCGAGGCGCCGAAGGACGGACAGGGCGACCGCGCGCCGGAGGTCGCGGAGGACCCGTCCGCCGGGCCCGCGGACCGCGACGCGCCGCCCTGCCGCTACGACGACGCGAACCCGTCCACCTCGGCGTCCCTGAACGCCTACATCACCGGCTACTCGAACGTGCGGAAGCTGCGGGGAGCCTCGCTCCTCCCCGTCTCCTGCGTCCTCGTCGAACAGGGCCCCACGGACATCGTCGACTTCTTCCCGGACTTCTCCGGCGCCTACCTGGCCCAGCACTCGACGGGCAGGCTCTGGTACGAGGGGCGCGAGCGGACCCCGCCGTTCCAGTCCTCCTTCCTGACCTTCGGGTTCGTTCCGACGAGGGCCACGATGGTGCTGGAGCAGACCGGCCCCCTCACCCTGGACGGTGCCGGCGAGACCGTGTTCGCGACCGGACAGACCTCCTTCCGAACCCGCGTCCGGGTCCCCCTGGTGCTCCGGGTGACCGCCCTCGAGGTCAACGGGACCCCGCTGGACGTCGGGACCGGCTGCAGGACGGAAGGCCCTCTGCGCTCCCCCGAACCGGAGCCCTCGACGTACCCGGGCGACCACCTGCTGCTGACCGGGAGCAGTACGCACCAGCCCCCCGACATGCCCGTCGGTTACCTGCTCAGTTCCGGCGGCCCCCTGACCGGGGAGGTGACCATCCCCGCCTTCACCGGCTGCGGGACCGGCGGCGAGGACCTCGACCGCCTCCTCACCGCCTCCGTCTCCGGCCCCGGCAACCACATCAGGCAGATCCAGGGCCAGACGTGCGCGGTGCAGGTCTTCAACCCCGCCGAGTGCACCGAGGACCTCCAGCCCCTCGAGATCCCCGTTCCCGAACGCTGAGCCGCGCCTCCCCTCCCTCCTCCACGGAAGGCCACCACCCATGCCCCTGCTCACCACCCGCACCAGGATCGCCGCCGTCTCCGCCCTGACCGCGCTCGGCGCCCTCGCCTCCCCGGTGACCGCGACCGCCGCCGAGCCCGCGCTGAACGGCGCGTGGGCCCCCTTCACCCGCTGCCCCGTGGACGCCCCGGCGATGCTGGCCGCCGACGGCCTGGACAGGACCCCGCAGTGCGTGGTCTCCACCTCCGCCCGCGGCTCCATCAAGCTGGGCAGGACCACCGTCGTCACGGGGAAGACCAACCTCCAGATCGGCGTCGTCCAGAACGCGGACGGCACCAGCAGCGTCGTCGCCCCGCCCTCCGGCGCGCTCGTCGCCGACTCCGCCACCGTGCCCGGCGGCCTGCTCGGCCTGATGTGCCCGAGCGACATCCCGGTGATCACGGGCCTGTGCGAGACGCTCGAGAACTCCGCCCTCAACAGGATCACCGCCACCATGGAGTCCGTCGGCGCCCCCTACGCCTTCGACCAGACCGCGGGCGTCCTCACGGACCTGCCCATCGTCGCCCTGCCGGTCCGCATCCACCTGGAGAACCCGCTCCTGGGGAGCAAGTGCTACATCGGATCGAAGTCGGACCCGATCCTGCTGCGCCCGGAGAACCGCGACTACCCCGCCTTCGGGATGGACTTCTTCCAGGGCGACGGCACCCCCGACGAGGCCGGCGAGATGAGCCGGATCAACCTCACCGGCGCCACCCAGAACGACAGCACCTTCGCGGTCCCCGGAGCCACCGGCTGCGGCCTGAACATCGGCCTGATCAACGCCGCGGTCAACGCGAAGACCGGACTGCCCTCCGCCTCCGGGAACAACAGCCTCACCCTCGACGACACGCGGACCCACCTCACCGGCCTCAACGCGCCCGGCACCGCGGCCCCCGAGGCCGGCCGGGTGCTCGCGGAGAACTGGCACTCCGCCGTCAGGTGACGGCCACCCGGCGGCGGTTCCCGGCCGTCACGGCGAACGACCCGCGCCACAGTGAAGCAGTTACGCCCAAATGGTGTACAGGAAACGGAAGTTGATTTACTTTCAGCTTCTCGGACCGGCATGACCTGGTGGCCCGGTCCGGGCGGCGTCCGCCACCCGGCCGGACACCGCCCGCCCGGCCACCCGCCGGACACGTCGGAGAGCAAGGGGTCGCTGATGCCCTCGACCACACGGTCCCCGGAGGTCGGTGAACCGCTCGAGCCCTTACCCCGGCAGTTCGCGGCCTTCATACGGCCGGAACTGCCGGGACTGCTGAACGAGATACGGGCCGAGGTCACCCGCGCCTACCCGGTGTACGGGCGGCTGCTCAACGGCCCGGGCGGAGACGCGATCCGCCAGGGCGTGGAACAGGCGCTGGTCACCTTCGTGGACCGGGTCGCCGACCCGGACAGGAGCCCGGACCTGCGGGACCAGCTGCTGCGCAGGTTCGGCCGGGTGGAGGCCTACGAGGGCCGCGACCTGGAGACCCTGCAGGGCGCCTACCGGCTCGGCGCCCGCATCGCGCTGCGCCGGGCCAAGTCGGTGGGACGGCAGCACAACCTCTCCCCCGCCCTCATCCTCGCCTTCGCGGACGCCCTCTTCGCGTACGTCGAGGAGCTGGAGGCGGTCACCCGCGAGGGGTACGCGGAGGTGCGGGAGCGGGCCGCGTCCGAGGTGTCCGCGTTGCGCAGACGGCTGCTCCACCTGATCCTGGCCTCGTCGCCGCTGCCCCGGACGACCGTCTCCGAACTGTGCGAGGCCGCCGCCTGGGAACTCCCCCGCACCTGCACCCTCGTCGCCCTCCGCCCCCCGGCGCCGGACCACATCCAGGCGGCCCTCGACGGCGACGTCCTCGCCGACCTCGACATCCCCCAGCCGCACCTGCTCGTTCCCGGTGACCTCACCCCGCAGCGCCTCGCGATGCTCGGCACGGCCCTGTCCGGCACCCGTGCCGCGGCGGGCCTGACCGTGCCGCTCGCGCAGGCCGCCGACTCCGTCCGCTGGGCGCGCCGGGTGCTCCAGCTCGTCGACGACGGTGTGGTGCCCGACGCCCCGCTGGTCCGCTGCGAGGACCACCTGGTCACCCTGTGGCTGCTGTCCGACCCGGCCCTGGTCGACCAGCTCGCGGCCCGCGAACTGGCCCCGCTCGACGGGCTGCCCGCCGGGCGGCGCCACCGGCTCGTCGAGACGCTCCGGGTCCACGTCTCCACCCGGGCGCCCGCCGAGCAGGTCGGCGAGATGCTGGGCGTGCACGCCCAGACCGTCCGCTACCGCCTGCGGAACCTGGACGCCCACCTGGGCGACCGGCTCACCGACCCCGACCACCGCTTCGCCCTCGAGGTGGCCCTGCGCTCACTCCACCTGCGCGGCCACGACACCGGGGAGTGACCCCCGGCACACCCCACCCCGTCACCCGCCGTCACCCCACCGGCCGCCGCCGCGCCCGGGAGCAGCCCACCAGCCATGGTCCTCCGTCCTCGGGAGCCCCGCGACCGGCGGACAGGGTGAACTCCGGCCATTCACTTCCGCCCCATCGAAACGGGAGGAAGCAGGCGTAACGGAACCCTCGCGTGAACGCGGGGGCACCGGTTCGTGGACAATGGCCCACTGGCACCCCGTGTGGCAGTACAAGCAGGAGGCGCTCCCTTGGAGCTCAGCAGGCGTACCTTCACCGCCCTGGCCGGTACGGCGGCGCTCGGTCTCGCGCTGGCCGGCAGCGGCGGGGCGGCGACCGGCGCGCACGGGCCGCGCGGCGTCCCGACGGGCCCGCCGCCCCCTCCCCCGGGCGCGGACGGCAGGCGGCACCGGATCGGCCACGACCGGTACTCGCTGCTGGTCGACGGCCGGCGCCTGGTGCTGTGGTCCGGCGAGCTGCACCCCTTCCGGCTGCCCAGCCCGTCCCTGTGGCGGGACGTGCTGCAGAAGCTGCGCGCGGCCGGGTGCAACGCGGTCGGCGTCCCCGTGCCGTGGAACCACCACTCCCCCGCCCCCGGGACGTACGACTTCACCGGCGTGCGGGACCTGGACCTCTTCCTGACCATGGCCGCCGAGGAGCGGCTGTACGTCATCCTGCGCCCCGGCCCGTACCTCGGCTCCGCCGACCTCGACGCCGGCGGCCTCCCCGGCTGGCTGGCGGCCGCCGGGGGCCGCGCCCGCACCACCGACCCGGAGTACCTGCGGCACGCCGACGAATGGCTGAGCGCCGTCAACCGCATCGCCGTCCGGCACCTGTTCACCGCGGGCGGCGGCACCGTACTGCTGTACCAGTTCGAGGACGGGTTCGAGGTCCCCGCCGACGATCCGGCCGGGCGGGCCTACCTGACCCACCTGTACGACCGGGCACGCGCCGACCGCATCGACGTACCGCTGTTCCACGCGGACGGGCGTTTCGGCGTCCGCGGGACCGGCCGGCGGACGCCCGGCGTCGTGGCCGGGGCGTCCGGCGGGGCGGCCGACCCGTGGGGCGGGGCCGCCTCCGGCGGCAAGGGCTACGCGGAGGTGCGGCGGACGCACGACGCGGCCCGCGCCCGGCGCGACCACCTCACGAGCCTCGCCGACGGCGTCACCGTGCACAACGTCCGCGTGGCGTTCGGCGGGACCTCGTGGGGCTGGCTGCCCGCACCGAACGTCTACACCTCGTACGACTACGGGGCGGCGATCACCGAGGGCCGCCGGCCGACGCCGAAGCTGGCCGCGCTCCAGCAGCTCGGCCACCTGCTGCGGACCGTGCCCGACCTCGCCCGGCTGGACCCGGCGAAGGAGGTGCGGGCCGAGGACGACCGGCTGAAGGTGCGCCACCTGGCCAACCCCGACACCGGCGCCCAGGTGTACGTCCTGCACAACGACTCCGCGGAACCGGTCACCTCGATGCTGCCCGGCACCGGCATCGACGTGCCGGTCACCGTCGGCGCGCGGGACGCCAAGCTGCTCACCACCGGGCTGGAACTGGGCCGGCGGAGACTGGCGTACACCACCGCGCAGCCCGTGCTGAGCACGACCGTCGGACGGCAGGACATCGCCCTGTTCGCGGGCCGCGGCGGTGAGACCGCGCAGATCGCGCTGGACTGCGACAGCGAGCCGCTCACCTACCGGCTGGACAACGAGCCCGGATGGTCCTACGACCGGGGCAGGCTGAACGTCGTGGTGCCGCTGGGCGTGGGCGGACTGAGCCGGGTGCTGCTCGAGGGCGGGGACTCCGAGACGCCCATGGTGCTGCTGTTCGCCGACGACGCGACCGCGCTGCGCCTGTGGCCGTACGAGACCCCGTCCGGCCCGATGCTGGTCTACGGCCCGGCGCTGCTGCGCTCGGTCACCCTGCGCGGTGCCACCGCCCACCTCGTCGGCGACCTCGTCGGCGAGACCGGCCTGGAGGTGTGGGCACCGCGCGGGATCACCGCCGTGACCTGGAACGGCCGTCCGGTGCGCACCCAGGTCAGCCGGGCCGGGAGCCTGCTGATGGAGGGGCTGATGCCGGGCGTGCCCGAGGTGCGGCTGCCCGCGCTGGAGGGCTGGCGCCGGCGGGCGGAGAACCCGGAGGCCGAGGCCGGTTTCGACGACTCGGCGTGGCCGCCCGCCGACCTCACCGCGTCGCACAGCACCACGCCCGTGTCCGGGGGCGGCCCCGTCCTCTTCGCGGACGACTACGGCTTCCACCACGGCGACGTCTGGTACCGGGGCCGGTTCGAGGACACGCGTGGCGTCGAGTCCGTGTCGCTGTCCTACCGCACCGGTACGCAGGGACTGCTGATGGCCTGGCTGGACGGCCGCCCGCTGGGCACGCACCGCATGCCGGTGCCGGACGGGGACACGGCCCGGCGGGGCACGTGGACGGCGACGGCCTCCTTCGACGTGCCGAGGAAACGGCGCGAGCGGGGCCCGCACGTGCTGTCCGTGCTCGTACGGCCGATGCAGCACGACGGGGACGCGCGGGCGCGGGACCCGCACAAGGCCGCGCGCGGGCTCGTCTCGGCCGGGTTCAAGGGCGCGTCCCGGGACGTGGAGTGGCGGATCCAGGGCGCCACGGCGCCGGACCGGGTGCGCGGTCCGCTGAACAACGGCGGCCTGTACGGGGAGCGGGAGGGCTGGCACCTGCCCGGCTTCGACGACCGGGAGTGGCGGGCCGTGGAGTTCCCGCGGGAGGAGCGGCGGCAGGGGGTGGTCTGGTACCGGACGGGGTTCCGGCTGGACGTGCCCGCCGACGTGGACGCCTCGATCGGGCTCACCCTCGACGACGATCCGGAGCGCGCCTACCGGGTCCAGGTCTTCCTCAACGGCTGGAACATGGGCCAGTACATCAACGACGTGGGCCCGCAGCACACCTTCGTCCTGCCGAACGGGATCCTGCGCACACGGGGGACCAACACACTGGCCCTGGCGGTGCTGTCCGACGGGACCACGCCCTCGGGTCCGCGCGAGGTGCGGCTGACGCTGCTGGGCGCGGCGCTGGGCGGGGTTCCGGTGGAGGCGGTGGACTCACCGGGGAGATGAGCCCACCGCCGGGCGCGTCGTACCGGGCGGCTCACGCCAGCCGGATCACGTTCCAGGACAGCGGCTCCAGCACGGCGGAGAGCCGGCCGTCGCCCAGGGTCGTGCCGTCGACCGGGTGCGGGAGGACCCGCTCGGGCTCGGCGAGGGTGTTGCGGGCGTCGGGGTCGGCGTCCGCGAGGGCGCTGTGCTCGACGACCTCGGTGAGGTCCAGGCCGTTGAGGGCGACGTCCAGCGGCAGGGACTCGGTGCGGCTGCGGTTGACGGCGAAGACGGTGACCGTGCCGTCCCCGGCGCGCACGGCGGTGGCGTGCAGCAGGTCGGCCTCGCCGTACCTCTTCGTCTCGTACGTCGGTGAGTCCACGCGGACGTCGAGCACCTCGCCGCGGCCGTACTTCGAGGCCTGGGCGAACGGGAAGAACGTCGTCTGCCGCCAGGCCGGGCCGCCGGGCTCGGTCATGATCGGGGCGATCACGTTGACGAGCTGGGCGAGGCAGGCCACGGTGACGCGGTCCGCGTGCCGCAGCAGGGCGATGAGGAGCGAGCCGAAGACGACGGCGTCGGTGACGCTGTAGCTGTCCTCGAGCAGGCGGGGGGCCTCGGGCCAGTCCAGGGCGCTGACCTGGGCCTCGGTCCGGGACAGGTACCAGACGTTCCACTCGTCGAAGGAGAGGTCGATCTTCTTCCTGGACTTGAGGAGGGCGCCGACGTGGTCGCAGGTGGCGATCACGTTCTCGATGAAGGACTCCATGTCGACGGCGGAGGCGAGGAAGGAGTCGACGTCGCCGTCGAGCGGCTCGTAGTAGGCGTGCAGGGAGATGTAGTCGACCAGGTCGTAGGTCTCCTTCAGGACCGTCGCCTCCCACTGGGCGAAGGTCTCCATGGCCTGGCCGGAGGAGCCGCAGGCGACGAGTTCGACGCCGGGGTCGATCTGGCGCATGGCGCGGGCGGTCTCGGCGGCGATCCGGCCGTACTCCTCGGCGGTCTTGTGGCCGGTCTGCCAGGGGCCGTCCATCTCGTTGCCGAGGCACCACATGCGGATGCCGAACGGGTCCTTGTCGCCGTGTTCGACGCGCAGGTCCGACAGGGCGGTGCCGGAGGGGTGGTTGGCGTACTCCTGGAGCTCCAGGGCCTCGGCGACGCCCCGGGTGCCGAGGTTGACGGCCATCATGGGCTCGGCCTGGGGGCCGATCTTCTTCAGGAAGGCGATGTACTCGGAGAGGCCGAAGCGGTTGGTCTCGGTGGAGCGCCAGGCGAGGTCGAGGCGGCGGGGGCGGTCCTCGACGGGGCCGACGGAGTCCTCCCACTTGTAGCCGGAGACGAAGTTGCCGCCGGGGTAGCGGACGGCGGTGACGCCGAGTTCCCTGACCAGGTCGAGGACGTCCGTGCGCAGGCCCTCCGCGTCCGCGGTGGGGTGGTCGGGCTCGAAGATGCCGGTGTACACGCAGCGGCCCAGGTGTTCCACGAACGAGCCGAAGAGGCGGGGGTTGACCTCGCCCACGGTGAAGGCGGGGTCCAGGGTGAAGCGGGCGGTTCGCATGAGGTCCTTCCGGTGCGGTGCGGAGTGCGGGGTCGCGGAGTGCGGGGTCACTGGCCGGCCAGACCCGTGTGGGCGACGCCCGCCACGATCTGGCGCTGGAAGAAGACGAAGACGACGATCAGCGGCAGGCCCGCCATGAGGCCGCCGGCCATGAGCTGGGCCCACTGGATGCCGTAGGAGTTCATGACGGTGGCGATGCCGTTCGGCATGGTCATCAGGTCGGGGTTGTTGGTGACCATATAGGGCCACAGGAAGTTGTTCCAGGAGCTGATGAAGGTGAAGATGCCGACCGCCGCGAGGGAGGGGCGGGAGAGCGGCACGACGACGGTGAGGAAGACGCGCCAGCGGCCGGCGCCGTCGATGAAGGCGGCCTCCTCCAGTTCGCGCGGGACGCCCTGGAAGAACTTGTAGAGGATGTAGACCATCGCGGCGGGCGCGCACTGCGGCAGGATCATGCCCCAGTAGGTGTCGACCATGCCCATCTGCTGGACGGTGGTGAACAGGGGGACGCCGAGCACGGCCGGGGAGACCATGAGGCCGGCCATGACGACGCCCATCAGGACGTTCTTGCCGCGGAACTCGGTGCGGGCGAAGCCGTACCCGGCCAGGGCGCTGACCGTCAGCACGATCGTCGTCACGCAGACGGACACCACCAGGGAGTTCACGAACCAGTTGGTGATGTTGCCGGTCTCGAAGATGGCCGTCCAGGCCTGGCCGGTCCACTCCTCGGGCAGCCAGTGCGGCGGTACCTCGACGGCCTCGGTCTCCGACTTGAGGGAGGTGAGCAGGGCCCAGGCGAGCGGGGCGAGGAAGACGGCGGAGACGGCGGTGCCGAGGAGGGTGAGGACGATCTGACCGGGCGTCCAGGGGCGGCGGGGCCTGGCCGGTGTCCGCTGTGCGGCGGTGGTCACGGGTGGACCCTCCTTTCCGTGGGCCCCGAGGGGCTCGTGGTCATCGGATGCCCTCCTCACGGTTGCGCAGCAGCCACATCCGGGCGAGGGCGACGGCCGCGATGATCACGAAGAAGATGATGGAGACGGCGGAGGCGTAGCCCACGCGGTAGCCGGTGAAGCCCTCTTCGAGGGTGTACTGCACGAACGTCCTGGTGGATCCTTCCGGGCCGGGCAGGAAGTCCATCATCACGACGGCCTGGTCGAAGACCTGGAGCGAGGCGAGGATCTGCAGGGCGACGACGAGGCCGGTGATGTGGCGCAGCATCGGCAGGGTGATGTGGACCGTCCGGTGCCAGGCGTTCGCGCCGTCCAGCCTGGCGGCCTCGTAGAGGTGTCCGGGGATGCCCTGGAGGGCCGCGAGGTAGAGCAGGAAGCTGAAGCCGACCGTCCACCACAGGGTGCAGATGACGACGGCGAGCATCGCGTACGCCTTGTCGTTCAGCCAGGGCGTCTCGATGCCGAAGACGTGGTTGACCATGCCGGTGCCGGGGTTGAACAGCCACTGCCACAGGTTGGCGGCGACGGTGGAGGGCAGCAGGAACGGGGCGAAGAAGCACAGCCGCCACAGCCACTTGCCGCGCTCGATGTGGTGGGCGAGCATCGCGAGGAGGAAGGCGAGGACCGTGATGCAGGGCACCACCAGGAGCGTGAAGTACGCGCTGTGGCCGAGCGATTCCCACACCAGCGGGTCGTCGAGGGCCTCGCGGTAGTTGTCGAGGCCGATGAGGTCCGCGCCGTCGCCGGAGATATTGGCGTCGGTGAAGCTGAGGTAGAGGCCGCGCAGCAGCGGCCAGATCACGAAGAGCGTGAACAGGGCGAGGAACGGGGCGACGAACCAGCCGCCGTGCTGGAAGCCCTGCCTGCGGCGGACGGTGGCGCTGTCCGCGGCGGTCCGCACGCGGGTGGGCGCGATGACGGTCCCGGCACCGGTCGTCGTCATGCGGCCGCACCTCCCTGCGCGGCGGTGCGGCCGTCCATGGGGTTCTTCGAGGCGAGCAGTTGGGTGAGGGTGCTCTTCATGGCGCGGGCGGCGGCGTCCGGCCGGGCGGAGCCCATCGTCGAGGAGACGACGACGGGGCCGACGCGCTGGGCGAGGATGCCGGTGGAGCCGGCGAACCACACCTTCGGCTCGGTGGCCTGGTGGTCCATCGCCGACACGTACTCGTTCTGCGGGTCGAGCTTCCGGTAGGCGGCCGTGGACAGGGTGGGCGTGTGGGCGGGGATGTGTCCGCCGGCGGCCCACTGCCGGGCGTGCCGGACGATGTAGGCGGCGAGCCGGTGCGCGCCCTCGTCGGCGGCGCCGCCGCGGCCGGACTGGTGCGGCAGGACGAAGGCGTGCGACTCGGCGTGGGTGGCCTGTCTGCCGAAGACGGGTGGCAGCGGGATCGCGCCGTAGTCGATCCCGGCGCCGTCGAAGACCGGTACCGACCAGTTGCCCTCCCAGACGAAGGGGCCGCCGTTGACGAACTGTTCGGCGCCCGCGCCGCCCGCGAAGTCCGGGTTCGCGTACCCGTCGGTGATGTGCCGGCGCAGGAACTCCAGGACCTGGGTGGCCTTGTCGGTGTCGAAGGTGACCTCGGTGTTCGCGTCGTCGAACCAGGTGCCGCCGAGCTGGGTGTAGAAGGCGACGAAGAACCACCACTGGAAGTTCTGGTCGGCGGACCACATGCCGATGGTCTGCAGGCCCTTCCCGGCGGCCGCCTTGGCCTCCTTGAGCACGTCGAACCAGGTGTCGACCGAGGTGACGGGCACGATGCGGCCGTCGGCGCCGAGCAGGCCGGCCTTCTTCAGCACGTCCTTGCGGTAGAAGCAGAGCTGGACGTGGATGTCGAGCGGGAGAGCGTAGAGCCTGCCGTCGACGACGGCGCGTTTCCACAGCTCGGGGTTGAAGTCGGCCTCCTTCACGCCGTACTCGGCGAGCAGTTCCACGTCCCAGGGGTCGAGGAGGCGGCCGGGTGAGAAACCGGTGACGCGGCCCAGGTGCATGACGCCGAGGTCGGGTGCGCGGTTGCCCGCGGCCGCCATGGCGAGCTTGGTGTAGAAGGGGCTGCCCCACTGGAGGGTGGAGTCCTTCACCTCGATGCCGGGGTTGTCCTTCCGGAAGGAGTCCAGCATCGCGATCATGTTGTATCCGTCGCCGCCGCTGAAGAGGTTCCAGTAGCGCACGCGGGTGTCCGCTCCGGAGGCGAGCGCGTCGGCGCCGGTCCCCAGTGCCGCGAAGCCGAAGCTTCCGGCGACGGTCAGTCCGCCCATCATGGTGAGGAGTTGCCTGCGATTCAGGCCAGGTCGTCCCATGCCCTGCCCCATCCGTTCATGGATCGTTCGAAATCTCGAATGATGCACGTAACTTCGAACGGACCGTAAGGGGGAAGGAGCGGTGCGTCAATGGCCCGGACAAGAACTCACAGCGGGACTTCCCGCGGACGCCCCTCGCCTGACGTCTGACGCGGACGCGTCGGGCCGCGTAGGCTCGAACGGCCTTGGGTCCGGCGGCGAACGGGAGCGGGGGGACGGGATGGGGTTCGCGGACACGGCCGTGGTGATCCCCCGCGCCGTCGAGGACGGGGCCGGTGCCCGCCGCGGTCACGCACGCCACGCCGACGGGCCGCCCCGCGGGACCGGGGCCGACCCGCGCGCCCCGCGCCGGCCCGGCACGGTCCGGGAGGTCCGCGCGCCCGCCATGGCACCCGGGGACACCACGGCGGTCACCGAGTGACCGTTTCACCTCGGGAACTGGCCCGAACGGCGCCCGACTTGGCATATTGCACAGGTGACCGGGCGACACCCAGGGGAACAGGGAGACAGCGGTGCGGACCAGGAAGGAGATGCGTCGCCTCGCTGACGCCCTCATCGACCCCATCCGGGTGGCGGTCCCGGCGGACCCCGAGGTCCTGTTCGAGGCACTGGTCGCCTCCGTCAGCGCCTGGCGGGGACGTGACGTGGTCGTCCACCGGGCGGCGTTCCCCCCGCACACGGCGAGCGGACTGTGGCTGGAGCGCGAGGGCAACGACCACGTGGTGGTGGACGAACGGGCCGCCGTGTGGCACCAGATCGTGATCCTCTGCCACGAGGTGTGGCACATGAACCGCCGCCGGGAGGAGGCCGGTGAGCGGACCGGACCGGTCGCCGCGCGCACCGACTTCAGCCTGGCCGAGGAACAGGAGGCCGACCGCTTCGGCATGCTGATGGGCCGCCGGCTGCGCACCTGGCTGGACGCCTCCACCGACTCGGTGTACGCCGCGGAGGGCGGCGACCCCGGCGACCCGCAGGACCTCGCCGGACGCATCGGGGCCGCACTCAACTACCGCGGGACCAGGGGATGAGCGGCCTGATCAACTACGTCAGCTGCGGGGCGCTGTGGCTCGGCCTGCTGGTGAAGGCCCCCGACCTGCTGCGGCACCGGCACGACCCGTACCTGCGGGCGATCTGCGCGGTGCTGGGCCTGGCGGGCCTGTGCTTCTTCCTGGGGGCGCCGCCGACCGTCGGCGCCGTCAACCGGATCGGCGACGTGCCGAACCTCGCGGCACCGGTCACCTACGTGGTGATCACCGGGTACTGCGCCGCGTCCCAGCTCCTCGTCGTGCACTGGCGCGGCGGGCCCCGGGTGCGCCGCACCGCCCGCCGCTGGCTGCTCGCCTACGCCGTCGTCGTCCTCGGCATCACGGTGACGTTCGCGCTCGGCGAGGCGCCCGTGGAACGCCGTACCGACCTGGACACCTACTACGCGACGACACCGTTCATCGCCCAGATGATCGTGCTGTACCTGCTCGCGCACCTCACCGCGGTGACCGTCACCGCCGTGTCCTCGCTGCGCTGGGCGCGCCGGGTACGGGGCGGACTGCGGGCGGGGCTGACGCTGCTCGGCACCGGTTCGCTGTGCGGGGCCGGATACAGCGTGGCCAAGCTGGTCGCGGTGGGCGCCCGCTGGTCCGGGCGGGACTGGTCGGGGCTCGGCACCACCGTCTCCCCGGCCGCCGCCGGGCTCGGCGCCCTGCTGACGGTCGTCGGGGTGCTGGTGCCGCTGGCGGCGCCCCGGATCGCCGAGTGGCGGCGGGCACGGCGGACGTACGCCCGGCTGGAACCGCTGGAGCGGGCGCTGGACGACCTCCTCACCCGCCGGACGCTGCGGCTGCCCCGGCCCGGACTCGCCTCCCCCACGACGCGGCTGGTGTGGCGCCAGACCAGCATCCACAACGCGCTCAGCCACCTGGACGCCTACTTCGACCGGGAGCTGTACGACCGGACCCGCGCCGGGGTGCTGGCGGCGACGGGGGAGGCGGAGCGCGCGGAGGCCGCCGCGTGGGCGGCGGTGATCACCGCCGCGGTGCGCGCCGAGGCGGAACCGGGGCACCGGGTCCCGCCGCGCGACGGCGGCGCCCGCCTCCCGGACCGGGTGCCGGACCCGGCCGCCCTGGCCCGGATCGCCGACGCGCTGGCCGGTACGGCCCCGGCGCCGGCCGCCGCCTCGGTGCCGAGCGGCACGACCACGGCGGGGACCGCGTGAACGGGGCCCCGGACGCAAGGAGCCGGCCGGTATGAGTCTCGTCGTCTACCTGGCGGCCTTCGTGTTCGGGATGACGTCCGTGCTGCTGTTCCGCCGCCCGCGCACGGCGGCCCCGCGCAACCCGCTCACCCTGTCCACCTGCGCCGCGATCATCCTGGGCGCCCTGGTCTTCGTGTGCGCCGCCCCGGCCACCCTGGGCGCCGTCAACTCCCTCACCGGCATCCCCAACTTCGGGGCCCCGCTGACCTACGGGATGCTCTCCGCGTACAGCTGCGCGGTGCTGGTGCTGCTGATCAACTGGCGGGGCGGGTCGCGGGAGCGGGTGCGGCGCATGGTGCTGCGCAGCGTGGCCGCCTACGGTGCGCTGGTGGCCGCCATCGTCGTCCTGTTCGCGCTCGCCGACGCGGACACCGAGCGGCTGACCGACCTCGACACGTACTACGCCAACACCCCGTTCATGCGGGAGATGATCCTGCTGTACCTGGTCGGGCACAGCGCGGCGATGCTGGTGATGTGCGCCGTCTGCGTCAAGTGGGGGCGCGAGGTCGGCGGGCTGCTGCGGACCGGGCTGCGGCTGATCCTGGTGGGGGCGCTGCTGGACGTGGTGGGGTTCCAGCTGACCAAGTACACGGCGGTGGTGGCCCGTTGGTCGGGGCACGACCTGGACTTCCTGTCCACCGTGGTCGCCCCGCCGATGGCCTCGCTGGCCGCGCTGCTGTGCTCGGCCGGGTTCGCGCTGCCCCGGCTGCTGCCGTCCGCCCGCGCTCAGTGGCGGGGGCTCGGCGACTACCGGCGGCTGGGCCCGCTGTGGTCGCTGGTGAGGTCGGTGCCGACCGCGCCCAAGCCGCGGGCCGCCTGGTGGCAGCTGCCGCAGGCACGGCTGCAGTGGCGCGAGGTGTCGATCCACGACGCGCTGCTCGCGCTGGCGCCCTACTTCGACCACCGAGTCCGCGAACGGGTCCGGGACACCGCCCTGCGCGCGGGCCGCTCCCCCCACGAGGCGCGGCTGGCGGCCGAGGCGGCCATGCTCGCCGACGCGGCGCGCCGGGCCGCCGCCCGCGAGGAACCGCCCGAGACCACCGGTACGTACCGGCTGCACGCCACCGAGGTCTCCGGCACCGACGGGCTGGTGGCGCTGGCCCAGGCGCTGCACCGCCCTCCCGCCGCGCGCGCGGCGCCGTCCTCCCCGACCGGAACCGTGACCGAACCTGAGGAGCCCCATGTCGCGTAGAGCTGTCGTCATCGGTGCCGGCCTGGCCGGCATGCTGGCCGCGGCGGTGCTGTCCCGCGCGGGAGCGGACGAGGTGATCGTCCTGGACCGCGACGAACTGCCGGACGGCCCGGAACACCGCAAGGGGCTGCCGCAGGGCCGGCACGCGCACCTGCTGATGGCGGGCGGCCTGGACGCCATGGAGGAGCTGCTGCCGGGCGCGGGACTGCGGGGGCGGCTGCTGGCCGCCGGGGCGCACGAGGTCCCGCTCAGCTCGGGCGTGCTCGCGCTCACCTCCGAGGGCTGGCTGCGGCGGTGGCGCCGCGAGGGGCCGGTGATGGTGACGTGCAGCCGGGCGCTGGTGGACTGGGTGGTGCGCACGACGGTGCGGGAACGGGTGCCGGTGGAGGTCCGCAAGGCCGCGGCGGTCGGGCTGACGGGCTCCGCGGGGCGGGTGCGCGGGGTGCGGATCGCGACGCCCGGCGGGGACACCGACCTCGAGGCGGACCTGGTCGTCGACGCGAGCGGACGCGGGACGCGGGTCACCGGCTGGCTCGACGGGCTCGGACTGACCGGCGTGGAGGAACGGACGGTGGACTCCGGACTGGTCAACGCGTCGCGCGTCTACCGGGTGCCGGACGGCGCGGAACGGTTCCCGCTGACGATCGTGCAGGCCAACCCGTACGTGTCCCGGCCGGCCCGCAGCGCGATGGTGATGCCGATCGAGGGCGGCCGCTGGCTGGTGAGCTGCGGCGGCTCGCGCGGCGGCGAACCCCCGGCGGACCCGGAGGGGTTCCTGCGTTACACCCTCGGCCTGCCCGACCCCATCGTGGGCCGGCTGATCTCCGGCGCGGAACCGCTCACGGACGTGCACCTGAGCCGCTCGACCAGCAATGTGCGGCGGTACCTGGAGCGGATGCCGCGCTGGCCGGAGGGGTTCGTGGTCCTCGGGGACGCGCTGGCCACGTTCAACCCGGCGTACGGGCACGGGATGTCGGTGGCCGCGTTCGGCGCGCGGGTCCTCGGGCGGGAACTGGAGCGGAGCGGGGACCTCGGCGCGCCGGGTCTGGCCCGGCGGGTGGTGCGGGGCGCGGCGCGGGCGGCGGACGCGGCGTGGTCGATGGCGGTCGGGCAGGACGTGCTGTACCCGGACGTACGGGGCGCGACGCCGCCGGGTGTCGGCGACCGGATGGTGACGGCCTACACCCGCCGCATGATGAGGACGGCGACGGGCTCCTACGCGGCGGCCTCGGCGGTCTGGGACGTCACCAGCCTGCGCGCCTCTCCGGGCCGCATGTTCCGGCCCTCCGCGGTACTGGCGGCCGTGACCGGCTCCCCGCTCCCCCCGTCGACCGAGCCCCCGCTGACACCGGGGGAACGCGAGGTCCTGCGGGGACTGGACCGCACGGGGGTGTGAGCCGAGGGGCGGACGACGAGGTACGGACCGGGGCGGCGACCACACCCGTGGTCAGGCGTCCGCGGGGCGGCGGTCCGCCAGGAGCAGGGCGACCAGGCCGTCCGCGTCACGCGCCACGACCACGGAGGCGTCGCCGTGGCCGGCGCACATGATGACCAACCACGGGCCCCGGGCCGAGAGCCCGTCGAGCATCCGACAGGCTGCGCCGCTCGCCCCGGCGACCCACCTCACGTGCGTGTGCTGAACACGGTCGTGTGCGCAGACACGCTCTATGGGGTGATTCCGCCGTCGCCCAGGTCTCCCATCGGCGATGAGGACGGCATGGTCGCTGGTATGGCAACCAAGAAGTACACCGTCACGCTTCCCGAGGAGCTCGCCGAGGCCATCCGGGCGGAGGTGGGCCCTGGTGGGTTCAGCCGCTATGTCACACAGGCCATAGAGCGTCGGCGGGAGCAGGACCGGCTCGGCGAACTCGTCGACTGGCTGGAGACGGAATACGGCCCCGTCACCGAGGAGGAACTCACCGCGGCCGAGGCCGAGCGCAAGAAGATCGAGCACGCCCATGCGGAGAGAGTCCGTGCGGAGCGTGTCGCCGAGCAGCAGGCCGGACAGGAGCACCACGTCGCGTGAGGAACAGCGCCGTCTATCTGCTCGACTCCGAGGGCCTGTCCCAGACCGTGCGGGGGGTCACCGCGATGAAGGGGCGCCTCAAAACGGCCCACCTCTCCGGCATCCGCGTGATGACCACGTCCATGACCCTGATCGAGGCGTACGACGTACGGACCTGTCTCCCGGCCTGGCACCGGGCCCTCTCCCGGATTCACATCGAGCCGGTGACCGAGGACATCGCCAAGGATGCCGTCGAGCTGCTCAAGGAAGCCGGTCTCCACGGCCACAAGTACGCAATCGACGCGGCCCTGGCCGCCGTCGCCCTGCGACAGCCGGGGCCGGTCACCGTTTTCACCTCCGACGAGGACGATCTGCGCAAGCTGTGCGGGGACCGTGTGGTCGTCATGGGTCTGTGACCGGCCTGTCCGCCGCGCCACATCCGAGGGCGGAAGCGGCGGACAGAGCACGGGCCCTGCGGGACTCCGTCTGCGGTGCAAGCAACAACCTCGGCTGTCCAGCTTCTCGGCGACGGACCGCAGGGCCGCCGTTTCGGTCGTATGGCCGCCGCGGACCTCGGCGGCCATACGCACCTCGCGACGGCGCAGCTCAAGCGGGTAACGGGGACGTGAGCCGGACAGTTTGTCCTCGCGCCGGAAGCTGAACCTGTCCGGTGGCCCGGCCGGGGAACAGCCGAGCCGACTGGCAGGGGTCTATGCGGCGCGCTCCAGCTCCCACAGCAGTTCGTCCAGGCTCACGGTCCGGAAGGAGCTGAGCCGGCGCACCATCTGTGAGGCGAGGACGGTCGTCAGGAGTTCGTGGCCGTACGGGATCGGCCCCGCGGGCCGTTGCACGGCCTGCACGCCGTGTGCGCCATAGCCGTAACCGACGCCGTTGACCCCGTACAGGGGTGCGCTCTGTGCGAGGAACACCATCGGGTCGGGGGTGAGGTGCGGGCGCAGGTCGGCGGCGGGGCGCACGTGCCGGGCGCACACCGGGGGCTGGTTGGTGAGGATCGTCGGCTGCTCAAGGTCCACGGTGTCCGGGTCGACGATCTCGGGAACCCGAGCGGGGTCCGTGCGGACTCGGCGCAGACCTGGCAGCGCAGCGACTGCATCGTTCCCCGCTGCCGCAGGGGGTGCATCAGTCGCCACTGCGGCCGGCCCGTCGGCTTCCCGAGATCGTCGACGGGGCCGAAGGAGCAGCGGGCCCACAACACGCCGCGCAGGTCCCGGTCGCGGGGGTCTTCGTCGGCGTAGCGCAGCCGGTAGCGGCCCGGCCCGAGCGTGGTCAGCATCAGGTTGTCCGGGGCGGCTTCCTCCCCCTCGCGCTGGACGACGAACGGGACCGGGGGCGGTTCGGGGCGCACGATGTTCCCTCTCGTACGGGGCAGAGCGGTACGGGCGGACGTCATCCCGCCTCCCTCGAACGTCGGGTGGCGACGAGCCGATCGTGGGGTGGGCGGGCCTGTGCGGTCACGGCCGGCCGCCAGGGATAGCGAGGCTGCACCAGGTGGTGGTTCCGTCGTCGCTGGTTCCCCAGGTGCCGCCATGGGCGGCGGCGAGGCAGTCGACGAGGAACAGGCCGCGGCCGCTCTCCGCGTCGGGGTCGGCGTGGCGGACGACCGGCCGGCCCGGTGTCCCGTCATGCACGGCCAGGCGCAGGAAGCCGTCGCGGACCGTCATGGTGAAGGTGACCCATGCGCCGTCGCCGTGCTGGATGGCGTTGGTGACCAGCTCGGAGACGATCAGGACGGCGTCGTCGACCAGCGCCTCCAGACCGCAGTACCGCAGCCGGGCCGCGGTCAGCCGCCGGGCCGTCCGCACGCGGCACGCGTCCCGTTCGGAGATACCGTCCCCGGTCCGGGGCGGGCAGACCTCGAAACACACGCTCATCCGGTCGTCGGTCAGGCGTGCCCGCTGGTACTGGCGCTCATGACAGAGGCCGTCCGCCACCGCGACGGCGCCTTTTCTCACTGGTGGTGCGCTGGTCACCGCTCCTCCTACGGGCCGAGTTCGATCGCTTTCCTCGCAAGAGGTAACCGCGTGGTCACTGTCTGCGGGTACCGTTGGAGGCAGGTGGGACCGTGAACACCGTGAACGCCGTGGAGCTGTCGGGAGTTGAGGGCATGGCCACGAGAAAACGCACGCCCAACCCTGCCTTGGACAGGCTGCTCGAACAGGCACACTGGACGCGCACGCAGTTGGCCCAGCAGGTGAACAGGCTTGGCCCGCAGGCCGGGCTGCACCTTTCGTACGACCGAACGGCCGTTGCGCACTGGATTGCCGGTACGCCGCCGAGACCCCAGGTCAGACCGCTGATCCTGGAAGCGCTGTCCGCTCGCTTGGGCCGCCCGGTCACCCATGCGGAGGCCGGTCTTCAGCCCGCTCTGTCCATTGACGGCTCCCGACCGGTTGACACCGTGGAGGAGCTGATCGACCTAGGAAGGGCAGACATGGACCCATCCCGTCGCGGCATCCTGGCCGCAACTGTCTTCTCCGCTGCGCTGTCGGTGCCTGCGTTCCAGGGCACAGCGCGGGCCGCCGGCACCCCGGTCACGCCGGGCAGGGCCGCCACCCGGATCGGGGCGTCCCAAGTCGCCTCAGTGCGCTCCATGACGGAACGGATCGCCGACATCCTTGACGAGTTCGGCGCCGGCCACGCCCGCCCCATGGCGGCCGCGTTTCTCACCAACACGGTCGGCCCGTGGTTGAGGGCGCAAGCGTCCCGGTCGGTGAAGCTGGACATGCTCGCCGCCGCGTCGGACCTGACGTACCTGACCGGGTGGATGGCCATGTACGAGAAGGCACACGGCCTGGGCCAGAAGTACTACGTCCAGGCGCTCAAGCTCGCCGACGAGGCGCAGGACCACGTGACCTACTGCCGGACCCTGCGCGGCATGTCCCTCCAGGCGTCGAACCTGCGGCACGGGCGAATGGCGCTGGAACTGGCGGACTCGGCGGCCGAGGCGGCACCATCGGCCGGTCCCCGCCTGGTGGCGTTCCTGCGGGGACAGCAAGCGCACGCGGCGAGCATGGTCGGTGACCGCCGTCAGGCCTATGCCCGGCTCCGCGAGGCGGAGTCGGCTCTGGCGAAGGCCGACAACCGGCGTGACGCCATCGGTGGTTATGACCGGACCGCCTACCTCTTCCATGTTTCTCACGTGCTGTCGGAGGAGAACGACCTGCCCGGCAGTATCAGTGCGCTGAAACAGTCCATCAAGGTCCAGCCGGCCAACGAGCGGCAGGGTCGTGTCCACGCGTATGCGCTCCTGGCCCAGCGGCAATTGCGGTACGGGCACGTGGATGCGTCGTGCGAGTCGTGGGGACGGTTTCTGGACGAGTACGAGCACGTGTCGTCCGTACGCGGTGACGATCACTTCGCCACGATGCGCAAGGAACTCGTGCCCTACGCCAAGACGCGTGCGGTGCGGGAGCTGTCCGGCCGGATGCGCGAGGTGGCAACGGCAAAGGCGTGAAGCCAGGGTGCCTCCGGGGAGTTGTCAGCAACCCCAAAGGCACCATCCACGGTACGGGTACCTCGGCCTGTCCGGGCCGATACCGGTTCCTCGGCTCCGTTCTCCATGGGGACCCCGAGGGCAGTACCCCCTGGGGTCCCCGCGAGGTGACGGGACCGGGGCGGCGGGGCGAGTCACCCCGCGAACGGCGGCTGGGGCACCCCCTTGCCCGCGCCCGGTACCACCAGCAGGGAGCCCGCCAGGGGATGCGGGGAGTCGAGCCCGACGCGGGCCGTGGTGACGTACAGGTCCGTCAGGTCGGGGCCGCCGAAGGCGCAGGCCGTGACGAGGGGGACGGGGAGGGGGATCACCCGGTCCAGGTCGCCGGAGGGGGTGTAGCGGCGTACCGCACCGCCGTCCCACAGGGCGACCCAGACGCAGCCGTCGGCGTCCACGCACAGACCGTCGGGGAAGCCGGCGCCGTCCTCGATCGCGGCGAACGAACGGCGGTTCGTGATCCTGCCGTCCGCCTCGCCGACGTCGAAGACGTCGATCCGGCGGGTCGGCGAGTCGATGTAGTACATCAGCCGCCCGTCGGGGCTCCAGCCGGTGCCGTTGCTCACCGCCACGTCGTCCAGCAGCACGCGCACCGTGCCGTCGCCGGTGACGCGGGAGAGCGTGCCGCCACAGGGCGCCTCGTCGTAGCGCATGGTGCCCGCCCACAGGCTGCCGTCGGGGGCGACGGCGGCGTCGTTGGCGCGGCGGCCGGGGACGACCTCGTGGTGCAGCCAGCGGAAGGTGCCGTCGGGGTCGAGCAGGCCGATGCCGTCCCGCAGGTTGAGGACGAGGCCGCCGCCCGCGCGGGGCTTGACGGCGCCCACGTGCTGCTCGGTGCGGCGCACGGTGCGCCGGCCGGTGGCGGGATCGTAGGTGTGGACGCGGGAGCCGAGGATGTCGATCCACAGCAGGCGGCCGCCGGCCTGGTCCCAGGTGGGTCCCTCGCCGAGGGTCGCCTCCGCACGGACGGCGACGTCGTAGGTGTGCGTCATGCCACGCTCCTGTAGCCCAGCCGCTCGGACAGTTCGGCGGCGCCCTTCACTGCGAGCTGCTCCAGCTCGCCGAGCCGCTCGTCGCTCCAGCGGATCATCGGTACGGAGATGGACAGCGCGGCGACCACCTGCCCCGTACGGTCGCGCACCGGGGCGGCGACGCAGGAGACGTCCGGGTTGGACTCGCGGCTCTCCACGGCGACGCCCCGGGCGCGGATCTCCGCGAGGGTCTCGCGCAGGGCGGTCACGTCGGTGATGCTGTTGGGGGTCATCGCGGACAGCTCGGCGCCGTCGGGGACGCGCGCGGCGAGTTCGTGCTCGGGAAGGGAGGCCAGCAGCATCTTGCCGACGGAGGTGCAGTGGGCGGGCAGCCGGCGGCCGGCCGCCGACACCATCCGCACCGCGTGGGTGGAGTCCACCTTGGCGATGTAGATGACGTCGGTGTCCTCCAGGATCGCCACGTGCACCGTCTCGTCGCAGGTCTCGGCGACGGAGCGGGCGACCTGCTGGCCCTCGGCGGCGAGGTCGAGGTGCTCGGCGTAGCGGGCGCCGAGCTGGTACGGGCGTACGCCGAGCCGGTAGCGGCCGGGCTGGCCGGCCACCGGGACGATGTACTTCCGGGCGGCGAGCGTGGTCACCAGCTCATGGACGGTGGTGCGCGGCAGTTGGAGCCTGCGCACGATGTCGGGGGCGGAGAGCGTGCCGTCCCCGTCGAGGAAGAGCTCGAGAATGTCGAGAGCCCGGGTCACGGCTGGTACGAGGCGTCCCACGACCGGCCCCCTCCCTAATGTGTCTCAGGCGCCTGCGGTCGTTCGAGATTTCAACAGGCGATCGGAATGGCGAACACACAGGCTAGCGATACCGGGCGACCCCGGGCAATGGGACGATGCGCGACGATGAATCCGTGCCCACCGGAAAACAGTCCCCCTTCACCCAGCTCGACTTCCAGCTCGTGCTGCTGCGCCGCATGGCCGACCACAACCCCGGCCCGGTGGAGGACGCCCGGCGCCGGCTGGGCGTCTCCCTCGCGGACATGCGGGAGGCCAACAGGCGCTGGCAGGCGATGGTCCGTTCGCCGCGCTCCCGCCCGGCCCTGTCCCGCTACCGTTCCGTGCTCGGCGAGCCGGAGTCCCGCACCCCGCGCCGGATCGGTGACCTGGACTGCGAGGCGTGGCGGTGGCCGGTCCCGCTCTGGCCCGACCTGCGCTTCGAGGTGCTGACGGCGGCGGGCGGCGCGGTGTGGAACGAGTGGCTGGTCCGCGCACCGGGCGCCGAACCGCCCGCCCTCCACACGGTCGAAGACCTCACCCCCTGGTCCTGCACGGTCGACGAGGCCACCCGCGCCTTCGCCCCCGCCCGCCCGCTGGAGGGCTCGGCCCCGACGCGGTGGGGTCTGGCCTTCACGGCTCCGGACGCGAGCGGCGTACGGCGCGAGGTGGTCGCCGAGTTCACGTGGGGGCTGTTGCAGCGTACGGAGGTCAGCGGACCGCGGCCTTGAGGATCTCCTCCACGACGTAGCGCTCCGACTCCGGGTGCAGCCACAGGAACAGGTTCGGCTCGACCAGCTCCAGCTCCATCACGCGGGGCCGGCCGTCGTCCCCGTCCACGAGGTCGACACGCGCGTACAGCAACTCGGGCCGGCCCGGGACGGAGGCCATCGCCTTCCTGGCGACGGCGGCTTCCTCGAGGGTCGGGACCCAGTCGGTCAGTCCGGGGTGGGCCACCTTGCGCTGGTCGTAGGGGGTGCCGGGAGTGAGGACGGGGCCCTTGCGGCTGGCGTGCAGCAGGTTGCCCCCGAAGAACTGCAGCGCCCGCTCGCCGGACGTCTCGATGCCCCGCAGGTACGGCTGCACCATCGCGGTGAACCCCTCGGCGTGCATGCGCCGCAGATGCCGTACGGCCGTGTCGTGCTGGTCGGGGGTGTAGCGGGCGGCGAACCGGGCGCCGGCGCCGGAGGTGGGCTTGACGACGTACTCGTGGTCGTCGGGGAGGTCGAGCGGGTCGCCCGCCGCGATGTACCGGGTGTCCACCACCGGCACCCCGGCGGCGGCGAGCTCCCCCAGGTACCGCTTGTCGGTGTTCCAGCGCACCACGTCCGCCGGATTGGCCAGCCGGGTGAGCGTGCCGCACCGCTCGGCCCACGCGGTGAACTCCGCCGACCGCCAGCTGTAGTCCCACGTGGAGCGGATCACGACGAGATCGAAACCGGCCCAGTCGACGGCGTCGTCGTCCCACACCTCGGCGGACGCCTCGGCCCCCGCCTCCCCCAGCGCCCGCACCAGCCCCGGCAGATCCCGGTCCTCGGCGATGTCGGGGCCGGGCCGGCAGGTCACGAGCGCGATACGGGGCACGGCGACTCCCTCTTCGTACGAACACTTGATCGACGGGCAGGGTAGCAACCGCGCCGGGGCCGCGACAGGCCGTTCACCGGCCAGGAGACGGTCAGGAAACGGTCAGGAGGCGCTCAGCGGTCCGCCTCCGGGTCCCGGTCCAGGAGGCGGACCTCGGCGACCGTGCGGACGTGGCGGCGCATGGCGTACGGCGGGATCGTGGTCGCGGCGGTCCCGGCGGTGGTGTGGCTGGTGATGGTCGTGCCCGGGTGGGGGTAGGTCCCGGGTGGGGCGAGCACCTGGCAGCCTTCACCACGACAGCCGGTCAAGTACGACAGCTAGTTAAGGAGTACGACGCGTGTCCTCTCTCTTCCCGGCCCTGACCGACGGCCCGGCCGCCGACCGGCCCGCCCTGCGCTTCGGCGAGCGCTCACTGACGTACGGGGAGCTCGCCTCGGCGGCCGGCGCGGTGGCCGGGGAGCTGAAGGGGGCGCGCCGGGTCGCCGTCTGGGCCACACCGGCGCTGGAGACGGCGGTCGCGGTCACGGCGGCGCTGGTCGCCGGGGTGACCGTGGTGCCGCTCAACCCGAAGTCGGGCGGGAAGGAACTCGGCCACATCCTGACCGACAGTGCCCCGGACCTGGTGCTCACCGAGCCCGGCGTGGAACTCCCCGCCCCGCTGGGTGAGTTGTCCCGCGTCGACGTGGACCCGTCGGCCCGGGGCGCCCTCCCCGACGACCGCGAGCGGGCCCCGGAGGACCCCGCCCTGATCGTCTACACCTCCGGCACCACCGGCCCGCCCAAGGGCGCCGTCATCCCGCGCCGCGCGATCGCCGCCACCCTGGACGCCCTCGCCGACGCCTGGCGGTGGACCGGCGAGGACGTGCTGGTGCACGGGCTGCCGCTGTTCCACGTGCACGGCCTCGTCCTCGGCACCCTCGGCCCGCTGCGGCGCGGTGGGTCGGTGCGCCACCTGGGCAGGTTCACCGGCGAGGGCGTGGCGCGGGAGCTGAACGACGGCGCGACCATGCTGTTCGGCGTGCCGACGATGTACCACCGCCTCGCGGAGGCGCTGCCCGACGGGCCGGAGCTGGCCAAGGCGTTGGCCGGGGCGCGGCTGCTGGTGTCGGGTTCCGCCGCGCTGCCCGTGCACGACCACGAGCGGATCGCGGCGGCGACCGGACGCCGGGTCATCGAGCGGTACGGCATGACGGAGACGCTCATGAACACCGCCGTCCGCGCGGACGGCGAGGCCCGCCCCGGCACGGTGGGCGTGCCGCTGCCGGGCGTGGAGCTGCGGCTGGTGGAGGAGGACGGGTCGCCGGTCACGTCGTACGACGGGGAGACGGTCGGCGAGATCCAGGTGCGCGGGCCGAACCTGTTCACGGAGTACCTGAACCGGCCGGACGCTACGGCCGCCGCGTTCACCGCCGACGGCTGGTTCCGCACCGGGGACATGGCGGTGCGCGACCCCGACGGGTACGTCCGGATCGTCGGCCGCAAGGCCACCGACCTGATCAAGAGCGGCGGGTACAAGATCGGCGCGGGTGAGATCGAGAACGCGCTGCTGGAGCATCCGGGGGTGCGGGAGGCCGCGGTCACCGGGGAGCCGGACGCCGACCTGGGCGAGCGGATCGTGGCATGGGTGGTGCCGGCCGACCCGCAGTCCCCGCCCGGCCTGGAGGAGCTGGCCGGTCATGTCGCCGGGCGCCTCGCCCCGCACAAGCGGCCGCGCGTGGTCCACCACCTCGACGCCCTCCCCCGCAACGACATGGGGAAGATCATGAAGCGGGCGCTGTCCCGTGGCTGACCGGCTGTCCGCACGGGAGGCCGTCGCCCTCGTCACGGACGACTTCACCGAACTCGGCCACCCCACGCGGAAGCCGTCCCCCGACGGCCCGCTCGGCTGGCCCGGCTACGGCGCCGCCCGCGCCCGTGCCGCCGAGCGCACCGGCGAGCGGGAGTCCGTGGTCTGCGGCACCGCGAGCGTCGGGGGCACCCGGGCCGTCGTCGTCGCCTTCGAGTTCGGGTTCCTCGGCGGCTCGCTCGGTGAGCGCACCGGGGACCGGCTGGTGGCGGCGTACGACCACGCCCGCGCGCACCGGCTGCCGGTGGTGCCGCTGGTCGCCACCGGGGGCAGCCGGATGCAGGAGGGCATGCTCGCCCTCACCCAGCTCCAGCGGGTGGCCCGCGCGTCGGCGCTCGTCCGGGAGGCCGGGCTGCCGCAGATCGCGGTGGTGCGGGACCCGACGACCGGCGGCGGGTGGGCCACCCTGGGCGCGGGCGCCGACGTGGTCCTCGCCCTGCCCGGCGCGCAGGTCGGCTTCGCCGGTTCACGGGTGCGGCCCGCGGACGCGGACCCGGCGGCGTACACGGCCGAGGCGCAGGTGGCGGCGGGGTCGGCGGACGCGCTGGTACGGCCGGAGGAGCTGCGGGGGACGCTGGGCCGCTGGCTGCGGCTGCTGACCCGTCCCTCCGCCGCGCCGGTGCCGCCGCCGCCCGCGCTGGGCAGGGCGGACCTCCCGGCCACCGGCTGGGACGCCGTCCGCCGCGCCCGCGCGCCCGAACGCCCGCGCGCCACGGCCTACCTGGACGCCTTCCTCACGTCCCGCGTCACGATCAGCGGCGACCGGTGCGGCGGTACGGACCCGGACGGCATGGTGTGCGGCTTCGGTGAGCGCCAGGGCCGTACGGTCGCCTACGCGGCGCAGACCGGGGCGGCGACCCGGCCCGCCGGGTACCGCACCGCCGCCCGGCTGGTCCGGCTCGCGGACCGGCTCGGCATCCCGGTGCTGACGCTGGTGGACACGCCGGGCGCGGCGAACGACGCGGAGGCGGAGCGGCAGGGCGCGGGGCCCGCCATCGCCGACCTGTTCGGCGCCGTGGCCGCCGCCCGTACGCCGGTCACCACGCTGGTCGTCGGCGAGGGCGGTTCCGGCGGGGCGCTGGCGCTCACGGCCCCCGGCAACACGTGGGTCACCCCCGACAGCTACTTCTCGGTGATCGCACCGGAACTCGCGGCGGCCATCCTCAAACGGCCCCCACAGGAGGTGGAGGAGACGGCGGACCGGCTCCGCGTCCGCCCGCAGGACCTGGTGGAACTGGGGGTGGTCCGGGGGGTCGTGGGACCGGCGGACCGCGCCCCCCGCGCCTGAGGGGCCCCGTTCGGCGGTTCCCCACCTGGCCCCCCAGGAAAGGCGCCCGCCCCGCCCGCCGCGCACGATGCCTGAGAGGTCCGCCGCCCGGCGGGCCACTGGGCGCGCACTGGGAGGAACCGCCGTGACCGCCAGTCTGGAGCAGCTGCGTCGCTGCCACTTCGCCGTCGACCTGGGGGCGGCCCGCACCCGGGTGTACGTCAAGGGCGCCGGACTCGTCATCGACCAGCCGTCCACCGCCGCCGTGAACACCCGCACCGGAGCCCTGATGGCGGTCGGTGAGCTCGCGGAGAAGATGACGGGCCGTACGCCGGACCACATCCGCGTCGTGCGTCCCGTCTCCGGCGGCACGGTCGTCGACATCGAGATGGCCCAGCGCATGCTGCGGCAGCTGATCGGCGACAAGATGCGCCGCACCCTGCGCCGCAGGCCCCGGCTGCGGGCCGCCGCCTGTGTCCCGCACGACGCCGATCCGCTCGCCCAGCGCGCCACGATCGAGACCCTGGTCGGTATCGGCGCCCGCCGGGTGGAGCTGGTCGACACGCTCCTCGCCGCCGCCGTCGGCTGCGGCCTGCCGGTGGAGCAGCCCGAGGCCACCATGGTCATGGTGTGCGGTGCGGCGGCCACGCAGGTGGCCGTGCTCTCCCTCGGGGCGATCGTGGCGGCGGAGCGCATCCCCGTCGGCGGGGAGGCCGTGGACAACGCGATCGTGCAACTCCTGCGCTACCAGCACGAGCTGGCGCTGCCGAGCCAGTCCGTACGGCCCCTGCAACTCGCCCTGCACGACAACGGGCTCACCTCGCAGGGTCCGGAGTCGACGGAGATCCACGGGCGGGACGTGGCCACCGGTCTGGCCCGCTGCGTGCGGGTCGACACGGCCGCCGTGCGGCAGGCCATCCAGACGCCGCTCACCGCCGTCCTCGACGGCATCGGCAGGACGCTGCGGGAGAGCCCGCCGGATCTGGTCGCCGACCTGGTCGACCGGGGAATCATGATGGTCGGCGGGAGCGCCCTGCTGCCGGGCCTGGACCAGATGCTGCGTGAGGCGACGGGCATGCCGGTGCACATCGCCGAGCGGCCGGAGCTCTGCGCCGTGCAGGGGCTGGGCGAGATGCTGGAGGGCAGGATCGCACCGATCGTGCTGGACCCACTGCGAGCCTGAGCCGGGCGGATGTCGGCGGAGGACGCCGACGGGGGACGCCGACCGGGACGTCGGCGGGGGACGTCGGCGGGACAGACAGCCGGGGGCCGAGCTGGGTGGACAGCCGGGGCCGGCACGTCCTCACCCCGGCGGGCACCCCCGGACGCGGCCGGGCGGCCGGGTGTCAGCGGGGGAACCAGCACCTGATCGTCGTGCCCTCGTCCCCGGTGTGGACGCGCACCAGGTCGGCCATCAGATGGACCATCAGCAGGCCGCGCCCGCCGCGCTGGTCGCGGGAGGCGGGGCGGCGCCCCGCGAGGGGGTCGGTCATCCGGCCCCGGTCCCGCACCTCGCACAGCACGTGGCCGTCCTCGGCCCAGATCCGCAGCACTCCCGAACCGCCGCCGTGGACCACGCTGTTCGTGGTCAGCTCGGCCGTGGCGAGGGCCAGGTCCCCCAGGGTGACGCCGGTGAGGCCGAGCCGCCGTCCCTCCTCGGAGGCGGCGTACCGGGCCGGGGGCAGCGTCTCGGCGGCGAACGGGAAGGTCATCGCGTCCGTCACCAGCGGCAGCGGCTCGTTGTAGCGGGCGACGACCGCGTCGGGGTCGTACGCCTCGCTGTTCCGCGCCGGGCGGGACCCGGCGGGGATGACGGTGGGGTGGGTGGCGTGGGCGTCGGCGAGGACGTGCGCGGGCAGGCGTACGGCGTCGTAGGGGCACAGGATCGTCACGGTGCGGCCCCGGAAGGCGGCGTTGATCAGTGCCTCGTGCTGGGCGCAGGCGGGGTACTCGGCCGCGGAGCGGCCGGCCCAGACGGGCTCGCCGACGATCCGTACCCGCTGCCCGGCGGGGTGGGTGTCGGCGAAGGCGCGCAGCACGCCGGGGATGATCCGGCCGGGGTTGCGTCCGGCCTCACGCATGTCGAGGAGGCGGACGGTGTCCGCGTCCGCGCCGAGCGCGTCCCGGACCATCCGCAGCCGGTCGCCGGGCACGGCGACCGCCACGGGCTCGCCGGCCGCGAGTCCCTCGCGCACGAAGGGGACGGTGCCCTCCAGGTACTCCCGGTCGTCCCGGTAGAAGAGGGCGGGGTGGACGAAGGGACCGGCGGGTGGTTCCAGGGGGCCGGCAGCGACGCTCATGACATCGACACCTCGATCGTCGGCAGGCCGGGCCAGAACATCTCCAGCACCCGGCGCAGGGCGGGCGGCGGACGGCGCACCACGAACCGGCGGCCGTCCTCGAGGCGTCCGGCCGCCGCCGCGAGCGCTCCGGCACCCGCCACGTCGACGAACGTCACCTCGGACAGTTCCAGGCAGTACACGGCCTCACCCTCGCGCACCGCCTGCTCCAGCACGCGCTCCCAGATCGTATGCGTGGCAAGACCGACCTCCCCGGCCGCGCGGACACCGCGGCCGCCCTCCAGCGGGCGCACCGTCAGGCACGGCACGGGAGTCCCGGGCCCGTACGGCGTCCGGTGGTGATCGCCCGACATCCGTCTCCCCCCGTTCTCGGCCTTGCGGGTACCCCGTCGGTTCCCGGCCACTCCCCGGCACGGTGTGTAGCACGCCGCAGGGCGGGCAGGCGCACCCCCAGCGCGGCCGGGACGGTGCGCAGCCTACCGCTCCGGTGCCGGCCGGCCCTCACCCGAACGATCCGACCCCCCACGAGGACCGACAAGGCGGTACACGACCTCCATGGCATCCCTCCCTCTTCCCGGAAGGCCGGACACCTTGGTCATAGGCGGTCGCACGGACGCGGACCGGGCACTGCTCACCCCGCGCGGCGAACTGGTCCGCGGGTGCGCCCGGGTCCTGGCGGAGAAGCTGGCGCGGCTGCCCGCCGGCACGGCCCGCGTCGACGTGGACATGAGCGGCGTGCGCTTCATGGACACGGGGGGACTGGAGTTCCTGGAGGTGCTGCGCGACCACGGCCGGCGGCGGTCGGTGCCGGTCACGGCCACCCGCTGGAACGGCCAACCGCGCCGCGTCCTGGAACTCGCCGGCCTCGACACCACGGACCCGCTGCGCTCCCCGGCCCCTCAGGACGCGCCGCCGCGGGACGTCCCGGCGGTGGCGCTGGAGCGGGAGGAGCGGCTGCAGCTGCTCGAGGAGGAGGTCGAGCAGCTGCGCCGGGCGATCGTCTCCCGCCCGGTGATCGACCAGGCCCGCGGCATCCTGATGGCCACGTACGGCTGCACCTCGGACGAGGCCTGGCACATCCTGCGGGAGGCGTCCCAGCTGTCCAACACCAAGCTCCGCGCGGTCGCGGAGGCGCTCACCGCCGGCGTGGAGGCGCAGGGCGCTCCGCTGTCCGAGGAGGTCCGCTCCGCCCTGTCCCGGGCCCTGGCCCGCCGCTCGTCACGGTGACACCGGCCCGCGCGGGGTACCCGGCGACGGACGACCACCGGCCCCGTGATCGGGAGGCAGCACGATGAGCGAGCTGAGCGAACACACTCCGTCCCAGGCCGAGGGCGACCGGGACGACGACGAGTGGACCGTCCCCGAGGTACCGCACTCGACCCCGTCGCAGGCGGAGGGCGAACGCGATCAGGCGGACGTCCCGACGACCGCCGAGAACTCCGGTGACGGCGCCTGAACCCGGTGCCCGCGGCAGGGTCCCCCGGCACAGCCGGGGACGTGCCGTCATCGGTTCGCCGCCGTGAACCGGCGTGGGGACGCGCGGGACCCGGCGTCGTCGTACGGGCCGGGCCGCCGTCCCTTCGCCCACCGCGAGGGCCGCCGCTCCCGCGACCCGCGGTGCGCCGCACGGCCGCCGGCCGGTCCGTCGGACCGGGCCGTCACCGCCGCGCGGGCGGTGGCGGGACCGGGTGGTGGTGGGGCGGGTGGGACTCGAACCCACGGCCGACGGATTATGAGTCCGCTGCTCTAACCGGCTGAGCTACCGCCCCATAACGGCGTGTCGCGTACATGTGTGCGCGCCGTCTGCCGCAGCATAGCCGCTCATACGATCTCCTGCTTCGGATGGTCGGCCGCGTACGGTCCTGGTGACCATGGAGACTTCACCGAGCCCCGCACGGTTCCCCCGGACATGAAAAAGGACCCCTACGGGGTCCTCGTTCAGCATGCTCCCCCGACTGGACTCGAACCAGTAACCTGCCGGTTAACAGCCGGCTGCTCTGCCAATTGAGCTACGGAGGACCGAGCTCCCCCGACTGGACTCGAACCAGTAACCTGCCGGTTAACAGCCGGCTGCTCTGCCAATTGAGCTACGGAGGAATGCCTCGTTGCATCGAACGCATCCGCCTGGGTATCCGCCAGGGGGCGCGCGCTCGCTGCGACACATACATTAGCGCAAGCAGGGGGGTGCTCCGCCAATCGGTACTCCCGGCGCCGTCGCCGCACCGAAGACCTACCGCAGACTGGAACAACGGGAAGGGTGGCCGACATGCGTTACCGGCTCACGTTCGTCGCCGGAGTCGTCCTGGGTTACGTGCTGGGCACGAAAGCCGGGCGCGAGCGCTACGAACAGTTGAAGAGGTCCGCGCAGCAGCTCACGCAGAACCCCGCCGTCCGCAACACCGCGGAGAGCGCGGCGCAGCAGGGCCGCGAGTTCGCGGACAAGGCGTACCACGCGGTCAGCCACAAGGTCGGCGACCGCATGCCCGACTCGGTGGCCCAGCGGGTGCGCACCCTGCGCGAACGCACCGCCCACGGCCCGGCCGAGGACGACTGGGGCACGAGCAACACGTGAGGGTCACCCCGCGGACGCCGGGTGACCCCTCCCGTCCGGGGGGCGCGGGGCCGTGTCCGATGCGCGGCTCCGCCGCGTGGGCGCGCGACCGCGCACGACCCGCGCCCGCGACGCGACGGGCACCCCGACGGCGCCCACCGCCCACGCGGGCGCGGCGGTACGGCAAAATCGCCGTATGGGGATAGTCGCCGGACTGGACAGCGCGCCAGACTTCACTCGCATCGTCGTCTGTGACACGGACACCGGAGCCGTGCTCAGGCAGGGATACGCCCAGCACCCGGTACAGAGCGCCGACGGCGGTGGCCGTCCCTCCGACGTCGACCCGCAGGCCTGGCTGCTGTCCCTGGGCGAGGCCGCGGGCGGCGGCCTGCTGGAGGGGGTGCAGGCCATCGGCGTCTCCGCGCAGGCGAACGCGCTGGTGCCGCTGGACGCGCAGGGCAACACCGTGCGGCCGGCGATGACCGGCGGCGACAAGCGGGCGCAGGTCGCGGCGGCGGATCTGATCGACGCGCTCGGCGGGCGCGAGGCGTGGGCGCGGGCCGTGGGCTCGGTGCCGGGGGCCGCGCAGCCGGTGACCAAGCTGCGCTGGATGGCCCGCGGCGAACCGGAGAACGCGGCGCGCACCGCCGTACTGCTGCAGGCGCACGACTGGCTGGTGTGGCAGCTCCTCGGCCGGCCGGTGCGGCGCACCACCGACCGGGGCGGGGCCTCCGGCACCGGGTACTGGGCGGCGGCCACCGGCGGCTACCGGCCCGACCTGGTGGAGCTGGCGCTCGGTCACCAGGCGATGCTGCCCGAGGTGATCGGCCCGGCGGAGGCGGCCGGTACGACACCGGAGGGGCTGCTGATCTCCGCCGGTACGGGCGAGACGATGGCGGCGGCGTTCGGGCTGGGGATCGGGCTGGGCGACGCGGTGGTGTCGCTGGGCGCGTCCGGGTCCGTGATGGCCGTGCACCCCGAGGCGCTCGTCGACCAGTACGGGATGATCACCTCGCTGGCGGACGCGACCGGGATGCACCTGCCCGTCGTCACCACCCTGAACGCCGTGCGCGCCCTGCGCGGGACCGCCGAACTGCTCGGGGTGCCCGACCTGGAGACCCTGTCCGACCTGGCGATGAAGTCGACGCCGGGGTCGCACGGGCTGGTGCTGCTGCCGTACCTGGAGGGCGAGCGCACCCCGAACCTGCCGCACACCGCGGGGACGCTGGCCGGGCTGCGGCGCGAGTCGATGAAGCCGGAGCACCTGGCGCGGGCCGCGTTCGAGGGCATGCTGTGCGGGCTCGCGGACGCGCTGGACGTGCTGCGCGGCCGGGGCGTGGAGGTGCGGCGGGTCTTCCTGCTGGGTCCGGCCGCGGAGCTGCCGGCCGTGCAGTCGGCGGCGCCCGCGCTGTTCGGGGCGCAGGTGGTCGTACCGCAGCCCGCGGACTACGCGGCGATCGGCGCGGCCCGGCAGGCGGCGTGGGCGCTGGGCGCGTCGCAGGGCACCCTCGATCCGCGTACGCCGCCGGTCTGGCAGGGCCCGGTGGCGCAGGTGCTGGACCCCGGGGAGGACCTGGCGGTGGGCCAGGCGGTGCGCCAGCAGTACGTGTCGGTGCGCGAGCAGACGCACCCGGGGGCGTTCCGCGCATAGCACGGGCAGGTGGATTAATTCGGTTGAGGTAACGCGGGTGGAGTGTCCGACGATGGGGGCCACGGGCAACCAACGCCCCCGCCGACCACTCCGAGAGATCCAGCGTGCTCATACGACTCCTGCGAACCCACCTCCGGCCCTACAAGAGACCCATCACCCTGCTGGTGCTGCTGCAGTTCCTGCAGACCTGCGCCTCGCTCTACCTGCCCACCCTGAACGCGGACATCATCGACCAGGGCGTCGTCCAGGGCGACAGCGGCTACATCCTGGGCTACGGCGCCCTGATGATCGGCATCTCGCTGGTCCAGGTCGTGTGCAACATCGGTGCCGTGTACTACGGCGCCCGGACCGCGTCGGCCCTGGGGCGGGACGTGCGCGCCGCCGTGTTCGACCGGGTGCAGTCGTTCTCCGCGCGTGAGGTGGGTCACTTCGGCGCGCCCTCGCTGATCACCCGTACGACGAACGACGTCCAGCAGGTGCAGATGCTGGTCCTGATGACGTTCACCCTGATGGTGTCGGCGCCCATCATGTGTGTGGGCGGCATCGTGATGGCGCTCGGCCTGGACGTCCCGCTGTCCGGGGTGCTGGTCGCGGTGGTGCCGGTGCTGGGCGTCTGCGTGACGCTGATCGTGCGGCGGCTGCGTCCGCTGTTCCGGACCATGCAGGAGCGGCTCGACACGGTGAACCGGGTGCTGCGCGAGCAGATCACCGGCAACCGGGTGATCCGCGCCTTCGTGCGGGACACGTACGAGCAGGGGCGGTTCCGGAAGTCCAACACCGAGCTGACCGACGTGTCGCTGCGCACGGGCAATCTGCTGGCGCTGATGTTCCCGGTGGTCATGACGGTGGTGAACCTGTCGTCGATCGCGGTGGTGTGGTTCGGCGCGCACCGCATCGACAGCGGCGGGATGCAGATCGGGGACCTGACCGCGTTCCTCGCCTATCTGATGCAGATCGTCATGTCCGTGATGATGGCCACCTTCATGTTCATGATGGTGCCGCGCGCCGAGGTGTGCGCCGAGCGCATCCACGAGGTGCTGGACACCTCCTCCAGCGTGGTGCCGCCCCTCGCGCCGGTCACCGAGCTGCGCCGGCACGGCCATCTGGAGATCCGGGGCGCGGGCTTCCGCTACCCGGGCGCCGAGGAGCCGGTGCTGAAGGCCGTCGACCTGGTGGCGCGGCCCGGTGAGGTCACGGCCGTGATCGGTTCCACCGGCAGCGGCAAGTCCACCCTCCTCGGTCTGGTCCCCCGGCTGTTCGACGCGACCGACGGGGAGGTGCTGGTGGACGGCGTGCCCGTGGCGGACGTCGAGCCGGCGCTGCTCGCGAGGACGGTCGGACTCGTGCCGCAGAAGCCGTACCTGTTCGCGGGCACGGTGGCGACGAACCTGCGCTACGGCAATCCGGACGCCACCGACGAGGAGCTGTGGCACGCGCTGGAGGTGGCGCAGGGCAAGGACTTCGTGGAGCGGCTGGAGGGCGGCCTCGACGCGCCGATCGCGCAGGGCGGGACGAACGTCTCCGGCGGTCAGCGCCAGCGCCTCGCGATCGCCCGGACGCTGGTGCAGCGCCCGGAGATCTACCTCTTCGACGACTCCTTCTCCGCGCTCGACTACGCCACCGACGCGGCCCTGCGGGCGGCCCTCGGCCGGGAGACGGCCGAGGCGACCGTGGTGATCGTCGCCCAGCGGGTGGCGACCATCCGGGACGCCGACCGGATCGTGGTCCTGGACGAGGGCCGGGTCGTCGGCACCGGCCGGCACCACGAACTGATGGCGGACAACGAGACCTACCGGGAGATCGTGCTCTCCCAGCTCACGGAAGCGGAGGCTGCCTGATGGCGGGGCCCGGAGGACGGATGATGGCCGGGGGCGGCCCCGACCAGCGGTCGATCGACTTCAAGGGGTCGAGCAAACGGCTGATCGCCCGGTTCAGGCCCGAACGCCTCACCATCTACGGGCTGCTGGCCTGTGTCGTCCTGAGCGTCGGACTCAGCGTGATCGGGCCGAAGATCCTCGGCAGGGCGACCGACCTGGTCTTCGCGGGCATCGTCGGCCGCGACATGCCGGAGGGCGCCACCAAGGAACAGGTGCTCGACTCGATGCGGGAGCGGGGCGAGGGCGACGTCGCCGACATGCTCCGCAGCACCGACTTCACGCCCGGCGAGGGCATCGACTTCACGGCGGTGGGCAACGTCCTGCTGTTCGCGCTGGCGGTGTTCGGCGTCGCCGGCCTGCTGATGGCGGTGGCGACCCGGCTGGTGAACCGGGCGGTCAACCACACCATGTTCCGGATGCGCGAGGACGTGCAGACGAAGCTGTCGCGGCTGCCGCTGTCGTACTTCGACAAGCGGCAGCGCGGTGAGGTGCTCAGCCGCGCCACCAACGACATCGACAACATCGGGCAGACGCTCCAGCAGTCGATGGGCCAGCTGATCAACTCGCTGCTCACCATCATCGGCGTGCTCGCGATGATGTTCTACGTCTCGTGGATCCTGGCGCTGGTCGCGCTGGTGACGGTGCCGCTGTCGTTCGTCGTCGCCACCCGCGTCGGCAAGCGGTCGCAGCCGCACTTCGTGCAGCAGTGGCGCTCGACCGGCACCCTCAACGCGCACATCGAGGAGATGTACACCGGGCACACCCTGGTGAAGGTGTTCGGGCGTCAGGAGGAGTCGGCGAGGAAGTTCGCCGAGGAGAACGATGCGCTGTACGAGGCCGGGTTCAAGGCGCAGTTCAACAGCGGCGTCATGCAGCCGCTGATGTTCTTCGTCTCGAACATCAACTACGTGCTGGTGGCGGTCGTCGGCGGGCTGCGGGTCGCGTCGGGCACGCTGTCCATCGGTGACGTGCAGGCGTTCATCCAGTACTCGCGGCAGTTCTCCATGCCGCTGACGCAGGTCGCCTCGATGGCGAACCTGGTGCAGTCGGGTGTCGCCTCGGCGGAGCGGGTCTTCGAACTGCTGGACGCCGAGGAGCAGCAGGCCGACCCCTCACCGGCCGAGAAGCCGGCCGAGCTGCGCGGGCGGGTGGCGCTGGAGCGGGTGTCGTTCCGGTACGACCCGGAGAAGCCGCTGATCGAGGACCTGTCGCTGAAGGTCGAGCCGGGCCACACGGTGGCCATCGTCGGCCCGACGGGCGCCGGAAAGACGACCCTGGTGAACCTGCTGATGCGGTTCTACGAGGTGTCCGGCGGGCGGATCACCCTCGACGGGGTGGACATCGCGAGGATGTCCCGGGACGAACTGCGCGCCGGCATCGGCATGGTGCTCCAGGACACCTGGCTGTTCGGCGGCACCATCGCGGAGAACATCGCCTACGGTTCCGCGCGCGAGGTCACCCGGGAGGAGATCGAGGAGGCGGCGCGGGCCGCGCACGCGGACCGGTTCGTCCGCACCCTGCCCGACGGGTACGACACCGTGATCGACGACGAGGGCAGCGGGGTGAGCGCGGGTGAGAAGCAGCTCATCACGATCGCCCGGGCGTTCCTGTCGGACCCGGTGATCCTCGTCCTGGACGAGGCGACGAGCTCCGTGGACACCCGTACGGAGGTGCTGATCCAGAAGGCGATGGCGCGACTGGCGCACGGCCGGACGTCGTTCGTGATCGCGCACCGGCTGTCCACGATCCGGGACGCGGACACGATCCTGGTGATGGAGAACGGCGCGATCGTCGAACAGGGCGCCCACGAGAAGCTACTGGCGACGGACGGGGCGTACGCCCGCCTCTACAAGGCCCAGTTCGCCCAGGCGGTGGCCGAGGTGGACTGACGTTCTCCGCCCCCGCCGCCCCTTCCCGTCCCCGTCCCCGTCCCTCAGGGGCGCTGCCCCCGAACCCCCGCTCCTCAAACGCCGGAGGGGCTGATTTCAGCCCCTCCGGCGTTTGAGGAGCGGGGTCTGGGGCGGAGCCCCAGTTTCGGGACGGGAAGGGGCGGCGGGGGCGAGAAAAACTCAGTCCAGGTACCCGCGCAACTGATCCGCGAAGGCATGGTCACGAAGCTTGTTCAGCGTCTTGGACTCGATCTGCCGTATCCGCTCACGGGTCACCCCGAAGAGGCGGCCGATCTCCTCCAGCGTGCGCGGACGCCCGTCCACCAGCCCGTAGCGCAGCTGCACCACCTTGCGCTCCCGCTCCCCCAGCGTCGACAGCACCGCCTCCAGATGCTCCTTGAGCAGCAGGAACGCGGCCGACTCGACCGGACTCGCGGCATCCCCGTCCTCGATGAGGTCGCCGAGCGCCACGTCCTCCTCCTCGCCCACCGGCGCGTGCAGCGACACCGGTTCCTGCGCGAGCCGCAGCACCTCGCCGACCCGCTCGGGCGGCAGGTCCAGCTGCGCGGCGACCTCGTCCGGCGTCGGCTCGTAGCCGCGCTCCTGCAGCATCCGCCGCTGCACCCGCACCACCCGGTTGATGAGCTCCACCACGTGCACGGGCACGCGGATGGTCCGGGCCTGGTCCGCCAGCGCCCGGGACATGGCCTGGCGGATCCACCACGTGGCGTACGTGGAGAACTTGTACCCCCGCGCGTAGTCGAACTTCTCCACCGCCCGGATCAGCCCGAGGTTCCCCTCCTGGACCAGGTCGAGCATGGTCAGCCCCCGGCCCACGTACCGCTTGGCGACGGACACGACGAGCCGCAGGTTCGCCTCGATGAGCCGCCGCTTGGCCATCCGGCCCATGACGACGAGCCGGTCCAGGTCGACGGCGAGCCGGCTGTCCAGGTCGGGCGTCAGCCGCAGCTTCTCCTCGGCGAACAGCCCCGCCTCGACCCGGCGGGCGAGTTCGACCTCCTCGGCGGCGGTCAGCAGCGGGATGCGGCCGATCTCGCGCAGGTACTGGCGGAACAGGTCCGAGGAGGGGCCGCCGGTCTCGGCCCGGACCGGCGCGGACGGTCCGGCGGGTTCGGCCGGTTCCGAAGCCTCGACCGGGGACTCGGCCGGGGGTTCGGCCGGCTCGGGCGGGGTCTCGGGGTGGTGCGCGGCGCGGCTCTGCGCGGGCATGGCGTCGAGAACGCCGATGTCGGGCTGGGTGAGGGTCTGGGTCTGCACTGGGGCGACCTCCAGGATGATCGCTGCCAGGGGGTGGGGCAGCGGCACTTCGGGGACGGAGTCGGCGGCCTCGCCGCTGTCCGTCCCGTACGCGATGAGCGGACCCGCGGATGTCCGGGACCCGTCGGTGACGGATCGGCCGCGCTCCGAGGACTCAGGCACCGCTCCCAGTGTGGGGTACGACACATCGTCCCCACGAGGGGCGTGCGATGACTTTTTGCGTCCGTCCGGTGACCGGCCGGATACCCCGCGCCGAAACCCGGATGCCGGGGCCCGCCCCGGTCTGGGACGATCGACGGATGTCCCGTCCCCTGTACGAAACCCATGTGACGGTCCGTTGTTCCGGCCCCGAGGAGGCGGAGGAACTGGGCCGGTGGGCCGCCGCGGCAGGTCTGAAGCTGACGCACATCGTGTTGGCCCGGGGCCGGATGCGTGACCAGCCCATGCTCACCCTGGCCGGTTCCCGCACCTACGCCGAGGAGTCGGCGCGGGCGCGCGAGGTGACGGCACGGCTGAGGGCGGACGGGTTCGAGCCCGTACGGGTGAAGACCGAGTCGTCCCCGTGGGCCCCGGAGGTGCCGGACGGGCCGTGCGCGGACGGACGGTACTTCGAGCACCACGTGAAGCTGCTGCTCACCGCGGGGACGGACCTGGACACCCTGGCGGCCCTGGTCGTGCCGCACGGCGCCCATCTGTCGTGGAACGCCCGGCGGGTGCGTACCGGGGCGCGGCACGAGCGGTTCGTCACCCAGCGCTGTCACGGGGTGGACGCCGAGGGCGCCGGACGGGCCCTGGACCGGCTGCTGGCGGACTTGGACGGGTACGAGGTGCTGGGCGTGGAACGGGAGTTCGTGCTCCACGACAGCGACGTGTCGGTGGACGAGGGATGGCTCACGGAGCCGGCGGGGGTACGGACATGAGCGGCACGGGGTGGCGGAACTTCGGCTGGCGGAGCGAGGAGATCCCCCGCGAGCCGCTGGACGAGGACACCCGCAGGGCGGTCGACCTGCCGCGGACGCTGCGGTGGGTGCCCGGGGACGACGTGGTGCAGCGCCCCGTGTTCGACCCCGCCCTGAAGCACCATCGGAACGCCTACCGGGCGACCGACCCCCGGTTCACCGACCCGACCAGGGGCGAGGCGTGGCGGACGGCGCGGCGCCGGGCGCTGGACCTGGTGCTGGAGGCGGTCGCGGACTCGGAGTGGGTGGACGCGCTGGTGCTGCGCGGCAGCGTGCTGATGTCGGCGTGGTTCGGCGACGCCGCCCGCGAGCCGGGCGACCTGGACTTCGTCGTCGTCCCGCACACCTGGCGGATCGACGACGGGCGGACGGAGCGGATGCTGTCCGGGATCGCCGGGGCCGCGCAGGCGCTGGCCGACGCGCGCGGGCGGGAGATCGGTGTCTCGGCCCGGGGCGCGGTGGTCGAGGACATCTGGACCTACGACCGGGTGCCGGGGCGGCGCATGGTGCTGCCGTGGGGCTCGCCGGGACTGCCCGGCGGTCATGTGCAGCTCGACTTCGTGTTCAACGAGAAGCTGCCCGAGGACCCCGGGCCGGTGGAGCTGCCGGGCGGCGCGATCGTGTGGGCGGCGACGCCGGAGCTGTCCCTGGCATGGAAGCTGATGTGGCTGATCAACGACATGCACGGGCAGGGCAAGGACCTGTACGACGCCGTGCTGCTGGCCGAGCGGCACCCGCTGCGCCGCGAGCTGCTGCACGAGGTGTTCCGGCTGTCCGGCGAGTGGCCGTCGTACCGCGAGGAGATCCTGCTGGAGGACGTGGTGGAGGCGGCCGGGTACGTCGAGTGGAATCACTTCGCCACGGAGTACCCGCGCTTCAAGGACGCCGAGCAGGAGTTCGCCGACCGGCTGGTGCGGGCGCTGGCGCCCACCTTCGCGGACGCCTGAGCCCGCCTACAGCGCGGCCGCGCCGTGCTCCCGCAGGGCCTGGTCGTACTGCTGGAGTACCCACAACTCGTTCTGCACGGCGGCCAGTTCGCCCGGGTCGCCGTGGTTGCTGAGGCGGGTGAGGCGGCTGGCGACGTCGCGGATGCGGCGCTCGACCGCGCGGCGCCGGACGGTGACCAGCTGGGCACCCGCGTAGGTGTCGTCGACCTCCTTGACGCCCCGGTGCAGCAGGATCGCCTCGACGGCGAGTTCGGTGACCATGGCGCGGACGGTGTCGTCGGGGGCCGCCTCGCGGACCCGGATCAGGTACTCCTGCGGGTCCTGGACGCCGTACTCGGCGCCGCCCGCGTCCAGGATCGCCTGGCGTACGGCCGCGTAGGGCGGGGCGGTGAACTCGTCGACGCCGTACGCGTCGAAGGCCGGGGAGACCAGCTCCGGGCGCTGGAGGGCGAGCTTGAGCAGTTCGCGTTCGGTGGCGAAGACCGGGTTGCGGAGGTTGAGGGCGGGGCCGCGCGGGGCGGCCGGGGCGGGGGCGTACTGCTGGGGGCCGGCGCCGCCCCCGCGCTGCTGCCGGTCGGGAGCGGGGCCCTTGCCGCCGCGGTCGCGGGCCCAGCGGGCGAGCTGGGCGACCCGCTTGACGACGAACTGGGTGTCGAGGATGCCGAGCATCCCGGCGAGCTGGACGGCGACCTCGTGCTGGGCTCCGCTGTTCTTGATCCGGGCGACGATCGGCGCGGCCTCGTCGAGGGCGGCGGCGCGGCCGGCCGGGGTGTCGAGGTCGTAGCGGACCACGATCTGACGGAGGGCGAACTCGAAGAGCGGGGTGCGGGGTTCGACCAGGTCGGCGACGGCCTCGTCGCCCTTGGCGAGGCGCAGGTCGCAGGGGTCCATGCCGTCGGGGGCGATGGCGATGTAGGTCTCGGCGGCGAACTTCTGGTCGTCCTCGAAGGCGCGCAGGGCCGCCTTCTGGCCGGCCGCGTCGCCGTCGAAGGTGAAGATCACGCGCGCGCTGCCGTTGTCCATGAGGAGACGGCGCAGGATCTTGATGTGGTCGCCGCCGAAGGCGGTGCCGCAGGTGGCGATGGCGGTCGTCACCCCGGCGAGGTGGCAGGCCATGACGTCGGTGTAGCCCTCGACGACGACCGCGCGGGAGGACTTCGCGATGTCCTTCTTCGCCAGGTCGATGCCGTAGAGGACCTGGGACTTCTTGTAGATCGCGGTCTCGGGGGTGTTGAGGTACTTCGGGCCGGTGTCCGCCTCGTAGAGCTTGCGGGCGCCGAAGCCGACGACGTCCCCGCCGATGTCGCGGATGGGCCACATCAGCCGGCCGCGGAAGCGGTCGATGGGGCCGCGGCGGCCCTCCTGGGAGAGGCCGGAGAGGAGCAGCTCCTTGTCGCTGAAGCCCTTGCCGCGCAGGAAGCGGGTGAGGTGGTCCCAGCCCTGGGGGCTGTAGCCGACGCCGAAGTGGACGGCGGCGGCCTGGTCGAAGCCGCGGTCGGCGAGGAAGGCCCGGCCGGTGTCGGCCTCGGGGGAGGTCGCGAGCTGTTCCGCGTACCACTCGGCGGCGATCTTGTGGGCCTCGACCAGGCGGATGCGCTCGCCGCGCTGGTGGGTGGGGTTGTACCCGCCCTCCTCGTAGCGCAGGGTGATGCCGGCCTGTCCGGCGAGGCGCTCGACCGCCTCCGAGAAGGAGAGGTGGTCGATCTTCATCACGAACGTGATGGTGTCGCCGCCCTCCTGGCAGCCGAAGCAGTGGAAGAGTCCCTTGCTCGGGCTGACCTGGAAGGACGGCGACTTCTCGTCGTGGAAGGGGCAGAGTCCCTTGAGGTTCCCGCCGCCCGCGTTGCGCAGCTGGAGGTACTCGGAGACGACGGCGTCGATCGGGACCGCGTCCCGAACCGCCTTCACGTCCTCGTCATTGATCCGTCCTGCCACGCGTGAATTCTACGGGGCGGCCCTGACAGCACGGGGACGCGCACGCCCCCCCTCGGGGGCCGCGGGGCTGTGACATGTGCGGCACCGCCGCGCGGGCACGACCGGCCACGACGGCGCCGCACGCGCGATGCGGCGGACGTTCGGCGGACGCCCGGCGGAATCCGGCGGACGCCTAGGCGAGAAGGCTCTCCAGCGGCACGTGCGGATCCGCCAGCGCCTCCGTGTCCACCCGCGTGCCGGACCGGATCAGCCGCTGGACCGGATCCGTGACGTCCCACACGTTCACGTTCATCCCCGCCAGGACGCGCCCCTCCTTCACCCAGAACGCGATGAACTCCCGCTTCCCCGCGTCGCCCCGGATCACCACCTGGTCGTACGACCCCGGCGGCGCCCACCCGGAGTACTCCATCCCCAGGTCGTACTGGTCGGTGAAGAAGTAGGGGACGCGGTCGTAGGTCTCCTCCCGGCCCAGCATGGAGCGGGCCGCGGCCGGTCCGCCGTTCAGCGCGTTGGCCCAGTGCTCCACCCGCAGCCGTGTGCCGAAGAGGCCGTGCGGGAAGGACGCGACGTCACCGGCCGCGTAGACGTCGGGGTCCGACGTGCGCAGCCGCTCGTCGACGAGGACGCCCCCGCCGGCCGCGCGGTCGGCGAGTTCCAGTCCCGCCGCCTGCGCGAGGGAGACCCGCGGGGCCGCGCCGATCGCCGCGAGGACGGCGTGCGCGGGGTGCTCCTCGCCGTCGTCGGTGCGGGCGGCGAGGACCATGCCGTCCTGGCCGGTGATCTCGGTGAGCGTGGCACCGAAGTGGAAGCGGACGCCGTGCTCGCGGTGCAGCTCGGCGAAGAGCTGGCCGAGCTCGGGGCCGAGGACCGAGTGCAGCGGGGTCTCGCCGCGGTGGACGACGGTGACCTCCGCGCCGTACTCGCGGGCCGCCGCCGCGATCTCCAGGCCGATCCAGCCGGCGCCGGCGATCACCAGATGGCCGTTGTCCCGGCCGAGGGCGGCCAGGACGCCCTTGAGGCGCTCGGCGTGGGCGAGGCGGCGCAGGTGGTGGACGCCCACGAGGTCCGTGCCCGGGATGTCCAGGCGGCGGGGCTCGGCGCCGGTGGCCAGCAGCAGCTTGTCGTAGCGGACGACGGTGCCGTCCTCGCCGAAGCGGACGGTCTTCGCGGCGCGGTCGACGGCGTCGACGGTCTGGCCGAGGTGCAGCTCGACGTCGTGGCGCGCGTACCAGGCGGGCTCGTGGACGAAGACGCTGTCGCGTCCGGCCTTGCCGAGGAGGTAGCCCTTGGAGAGGGGCGGACGCTCGTAGGGGCGGTCGCGTTCGTCGCAGATCAGTATCACCCGGCCGGTGAAGCCCTCCGCTCTCAGCGTCTCGGCCGCCTTCACGCCGGCCAGGCCGCCTCCGACGATGACGAATGTCTGATCCGCGTCGACCACGTCGTTGCCTCCTCGTAAGGGTGTCGCCACCTGCGAGCGTCCCGCACTCGGGGTGCTGCCGGAAGGGGGAATGCCCCGATCAGGCCATACGGCTCATGACTGCCCCGTGAGCCGGGCGTGAAGCGAGCGGGCCGAGGCGTCGGTGAGCGACGCGATCTGGTCGACGATCACGCGCTTGCGGGCGCGGTCGTCCGGGGCCCGGTCGAACAGGGTGCGGAACTGGGGGTCCAGGCCGTCGGGGGCGCGGGAGGTGAGCGCCTCGGCCAGTTCGAGGACGACGATCCGCTGGTCGGCGCGGAGCAGCTCCTGTTCGGCGCGCTGCATGACGTACCGGTCGGCGACCGCCTTGAGGACCGCGCACTCCATGCGGGTGCTGCGCGGTACGACCAGCTCGGCACCGTACCTGGTGAGGTGCCCGGTGCCGAAGGCCTGCCGGGTGGCGCCTTCGGCGGCGAGGCAGAAGCGGCCGATGAGCTGGCTGGTGGCGTCCTTGAGGCGGGCCTGGGCGACCGCGGTGCCGTCGTAGCCGTGCGGCCACCACTCCTGGTCGAGGAGGCGGTCGAGGGCCTCCGCGAGTTCGGCCGGGTCGGTGCCGGTGGGGACGTACCGGCCGACGGCGACGGCGAAGACGGCCTCCCGTTCCGGGTCGGAGTGGAGGCAGTTCGGGTCGATGTGGCCGGCGTGCAGGCCGTCCTCCACGTCGTGCACCGAGTAGGCGACGTCGTCGGACCAGTCCATGACCTGGGCCTCGAAGCAGACGCGGGTGCCGGGGGCGCCCTCGCGGACCCAGTCGAAGACGGGGCGGTCGTCCTCGTAGACCCCGAACTTCGGGGAGGCCGGGTCGGTGGGGTGGGCGCCGCGGGGCCAGGGGTACTTGGTGGCGGCGTCGAGGGCGGCGCGGGTGAGGTTGAGGCCGACGGAGCCCTCGGGGGTGAAGCGTTTGGGTTCGATGCGGGTGAGGAGGCGGAGCGACTGGGCGTTGCCCTCGAAGCCGCCGCAGTCCTCGGCGAACTCGTTCAGCGCCTGTTCGCCGTTGTGGCCGAAGGGCGGGTGCCCGAGGTCGTGGGAGAGGCAGGCGGCCTCGACGAGGTCGGGGTCGCAGCCGAGGGCGGCGCCGAGTTCGCGGCCGACCTGGGCGCACTCGAGGGAGTGGGTGAGGCGGGTGCGGGGACTGGCGTCCCAGACCTGGCTGTGTTCTCCCGGGGTGACGACCTGCGTCTTTCCCGCGAGGCGGCGGAGGGCCGCGGAGTGCAGGACGCGGGCGCGGTCGCGTTGGAAGGCGGTGCGGCCGGGGCGTTTGTCGGGCTCGGAAGCCCAGCGGGCGACGGACGTCGGATCGTACGCGGCGGGGGGTGCGGTGCCTTCCATGGGACGACAGTACGGGGGAGGTCTGACAGTCGGGGGGCGTGATCGGCCGGTTCGGGGGCGGTGATTCTTCCGCCCCGCCACCCCTTCAGCCGACCGACGCCAGTTCCAGGGAGGCCGTGGACGGAGTCCGCAGGGCCTGGTCGTAGCGGTGGAGGATCAGGTGGGCCATCGCGGGGTGGGTGCCGAGGGGGGCGGAGGCGATGCCCGGGGCCGCTGCCGCGCACTCCGTGGCGAAGCGGCCGGGGGCGGTGAAGTAGGAGGCGACGGCCACGTGGTGGCGGCCCCGGGCGGCCAGGGCGCGGACGGCGTCGGGGACGGTGGGGGCGGCGGCGGAGGCGTAGGCGGGGATCACGGGGACGCCGAGGCGGTCGGCGAGCAGGCGCGCGGTACGGCCGGTGTCGACCCTCGACTCGGGGTCGCGGGAGCCGGCGGCGGCGAGCACGACCCCGCTCGCGCGGCGGGTCGCCTCGTCGGCCGGGGTGCGCCAGCCGGCCTCGGTGAGGCGGGCGTGCAGGGCGTCCACGAGCAGGGGGTGCGGGCCGAGCGGCGCGGCCACGCAGGTGTGCGACCGTGCCCCGGCGGCCATCTCGGGGATGTCCCGCTTGACGTGGTAGCCCCGGCTGAGCAGCAGCGGTACGAGGACGGCGGCCCCGGTGCCGTGCGCGTCCAGCTCGGCGAGGGTGTCGGGGAGCAGGGGCGCGTTCAGCTCGATGTGCCCCAGGTGCACGGGCAGGCCCGGCCGCAGCGCGCGGACGTGGTCCAGGAGCCGCCGTACGGTGCCCAGCGCGCGCGGGTCGCGGCTGCCGTGGGCCACGACGACGAGGGAGGGGAGGTTCGTGGTGTGCGCCGTCATGCACTGATCGTGGCGGCGGCACGTTGCCTTCCCGTTGCGTGGACGTGACGGGTGTTTTCCGGCGGTTCACGATGTGGACGGCGGCGGGTGTGAGCCGGTTCCGCCGGCCGTTCCGTCCCCGGGCCGTGAAACCGGTCACCGCGCGTGAGGTGAACCGGAAGGCTCGGCGGGGCGTCTCTCCCGGTCGAGGACCGACCGGGGAGGACCCGTCCGATGCGCCGTTTCACAGTCCGCCGTCCGCGTCTGCCGCGCACCCGTACGGGGTGGCGGCGGCTGGTGCGGGGGGTGGTGGCGGTGTGCGTGCTGGCGCTGCTGCCGGCGGCCTGGCTGCGCCTGACGACGGACGACCGGCTGCGCACCACCGCCGACGTGCCGCGCACCGACGTCGCCGTGGTCTTCGGCGCGGGCCTGTGGGACGGGGAGCCGTCGCCGTACCTCGCGCACCGGCTGGACGCGGCGGCGGAACTGTACCGCGCGGGGCGGATCGAGGTGGTCCTGGTCACCGGCGACAACAGCCGCGAGGAGTACGACGAGCCGGACGCGATGCGCGCCTACCTGACGCGGCACGGTGTGCCCGACGCGCGGATCGTCAGCGACTACGCGGGCTTCGACACCTGGGACTCCTGCGTCCGCGCGAAGAAGATCTTTGGCGTGAATCGTGCGGTGCTGATCAGCCAGGGCTTCCACATCCGCCGCGCGGTGGCCCTGTGCGAGACGGCCGGCGTCACCTCGTACGGCGTCGGCGTGGACGACCGTCACGACGTCACCTGGTACTACGGGGGCGCCCGGGAGATCTTCGCGGCGGGCAAGGCGGCCCTGGACGCCGTCTTCCGCCCGGACCCGCACTTCCTCGGGCCGAAGGAACCGGGGGTGGAGCGGGCGCTGGCCGACGTCCACGGTCCGGGGACGCCGGACTGACGGACCGCGCATACTTCAGTATGCTCGCATCCATGGCAGATACGACGCGCATCACGGTGACGCTCCCGACAGAGCAGGTCGCCGAACTGAAGAAGCTCACCGACAACGTCTCCGGCTACGTCGCCGAAGCGGTGGCGCGTCAGCTGCGGCACCAGTTGCTCGGGGCCGATCTGCTGCGCCATCAGGAGGAGTACGGAGCCTTCAGCGAGGAGGAGCTGGCGGAGGCCCGCTCCCGGATCTTCGGGAACACCGATGTCGGCGAGTCGGCGAGCGCGGCGTGAGCGGGCACGTCGAGACCGTCGTCCTGGACTCCGAGGGCCTCTCCGCCTGGATCGCCCAGGATCGCAAGATCGCCGCGATGTTCCAGGTGTTCCATGCGGCGGGTGCCGATTTCGTCGTCGGAGCCAACACCATCGTGGAGGTGAGTCACGCACGGGTGAACACGGCCCGGCTGCGGTGGGCACTGTCCCGCGTCAGGGTCGAACCGGTGACCGAGCAGACGGCGAAAGCGGCGGCGGAGCTGCTCAAGGCAGCCGGCCTGCACGGGCACAAGTACGCGATCGACGCGACGGTGGCCGAGATGGCGCTGCGCCAGCCGGGCCCGGTGACCATACTGACGTCCGACATCGACGACATGTCCCGGCTGTGCGGTGACCGTATCCGGCTCGTCGGCGTCTGAGCGGGGAGCGCCGACGCCTCACCGCGGGCCGCCGCCGGTGGGGAGGTCGCCGTACCCGGGGTGTAACAGCGGCCGGCGCGGTGCGTAACACCGGGGGCGCAGCCTGGTCGTATGCGAGACACCGTGACGCCCACGCACTGCCCCTACTGCGCCCTGCAGTGCGGGATGAATCTGACGCAGGCCCCCGACGGGAGCGCCGTCGAGGTGAGCGAGCGCGCGGACTTCCCGGTGAACCGGGGGGCGCTGTGCGGGAAGGGGCGTACGGCGCCCGCCGTGCTGTCGTCGAGCGTGCGGCTGACCTCGCCGCTGGTGCGGTCCGAGGGGGGCGCGCTGGTGCCTGCCTCCTGGGAGGAGGCGCTGGCGCGGGTCGCCGAGGGGCTCGGGCGGACGCGCGCGGAGTACGGGGCGGACGCGGTCGGGGTGTTCGGCGGGGGCGGGCTGACCAACGAGAAGGCGTACAGCCTGGGGAAGTTCGCGCGGGTGGTGCTGGGGACCTCCCAGATCGACTACAACGGGCGGTTCTGCATGTCGTCGGCCGCGGCGGCGAACGGCAGGGCGTTCGGCCTCGACCGCGGACTGCCGTTCCCGCTGGAGGACATCCCGCGGACCGGCTGCGTGATCCTGGTCGGGTCGAACCCGGCGGAGACCATGCCGCCGTCGCTGCGGTACTTCACCGAGCTGAGGGAGAACGGCGGCACGCTGATCGTCGTCGACCCGCGCCGCACGAAGACCGCCGAGCAGGCCGACCTGCACCTGGCGCCGCGTCCCGGCACCGATCTCGCGCTGGCGCTGGGCCTGCTGCACCTGATCGTCGCCGAGGGGCGCACCGACGAGGCGTACATCCGGGAGCGCACCGACGGCTGGGAGGAGACCCGGGCCGCCGCGATGGCGCACTGGCCGGAGTACGTGGAGCGGATCACCGGCGTGTCCGTGCCGCAACTGCGGGAGGCCGTACGGTTGTTCTGCGAGCCGGAGGCCGCGATGGTGCTCACCGCGCGCGGGCCCGAGCAGCAGTCCAAGGGCACGGACACGGTGGGCGCGTGGATCAACCTGTGCCTGGCGACGGGGCGGGCGGGCCGGCCGCTGTCCGGGTACGGGTGCCTGACCGGGCAGGGCAACGGGCAGGGCGGGCGCGAACACGGCCAGAAGGCCGACCAGTTGCCCGGCTACCGCAAGCTGACGGATCCGGCGGCGCGGGCGCACGTCGCCGAGGTGTGGGGCGTGGACCCCGACAGCCTTCCCGGTCCGGGGCGCAGCGCGTACGAGCTGCTCGACGCGCTCGGCACGGACATCCGCTCCCTGCTGCTGATGGGCTCCAACCCGGTGGTGTCGGCGCCGCGCGCCGCGCACGTCGAGCAGCGGATCCGCTCGCTGGACTTCCTGGCGGTGTGCGACGTCGTGCTGTCGGAGACGGCCGCGCTCGCCGATGTCGTCCTGCCGGTGACGCAGTGGGCGGAGGAGACGGGGACGACGACGAACCTGGAGGGCAGGGTGCTGCTGCGGCGGCGCGCGATCACGCCGCCGGAGGGCGTCCGCAGCGACCTAGAGGTCATGCACGGGCTGGCCGCGCTGCTGGGCGGCGACCGGAACCTGGAGAAGGGCTTCCCGACCGACCCCGAGGAGGTCTTCGAGGAGCTGCGCCGGGCGAGCGCGGGTGGGCCGGCGGACTACTCGGGGATCACCTACCGGAGGCTGGCGGAGGAGAACGGCGTGTTCTGGCCGTGCCCGGCGCAGGAGGACCCGGTCACCGGGGGCCCGGTGACGGGGAACCCGGCTCCCGGGGGCCCGGCGACCGGGGTCCACCCCGGCACCCCCCGGCTCTTCCTCGACCGGTTCGCCACCGAGGACGGGCGGGCGCGGTTCGCGCCGGTGTCGCACCGGCCGGCAGCCGAGGAGCCCGACGACGCGTACCCCGTGCTGCTGACCACCGGGCGGGTCGTGGCGCAGTACCAGTCCGGTGCCCAGACCCGGCGTGTCGACGAGCTGAACGCCGCCGCGCCCGGCCCGTTCGTGGAGCTGCACCCCCGGCTCGCGGAGCGGCTCGGCGCGGCCGAGGGCGACCCGGTGGCCGTGGTGTCCCGGCGGGGGCGGGCGGTGGCGCCGGCCAGGATCACGACCGCGATCCGTCCGGACACGGTCTTCATGCCGTTCCACTGGGCCGGTGAGGGCCGCGCCAACACCCTCACCAACCCCGCCCTCGACCCGACCTCCCGGATGCCCGAGTTCAAGGCGTGCGCGGTACGCCTGGAGGCGGTGGAGGCCGGCCGGCCCGCGCCTTCCACGCCGTAGCGGCCACGTCCGGTGCGGGCGGTCCATCCGGTCCGTCCGGTGCGGGCGGTGCGGGCGGTCAGGGGTGCGCGCGGGCGAGAATCGTCCCGGCAAGGCTCCCCCGACCGTCCGCGCAGGTGAACCAGTGCTCCTCCCCTTCTTCGTCTACGGCACCCTCCGCCCCGGCGAGACCAACCACGACCTCTTCCTGCGCGGCCGCACCCTGCGCGAGGAACCCGGCCGGCTCCGGGGCGCGGTGCTGTACGAGGGGCCGGGATACCCGTACGCCGTCGAGGAGCCGGGCTCCGTGGTGAGCGGGGAACTGGTGACCGCGCTGCCGGAGGCCTACGCGGGGCTGCTCGCCGAGCTGGACCGGCTGGAGGAGTACGTGCCGGGCGATCCGCGCAACCTCTACGAGCGGGTGGCGCGGGACGTCGTCCGGGCCGCCGACGGCACGGCGGTGCGGGCCTGGGTGTACGTCGCCGCGCCCGCCGTCGCCGCCCGGCTGCGGGTACGGGGGAAGCCGATCGAGGGCGGGGAGTGGCGGGGGGTGGGAGCCTAGCCACGACCCCACGGCCACCGTGTCCACGGCCCCACCGCCATCGTGTCCACGCACCCCACGGCCACCGTGTCCACGGCCTCACCGCCATCGTGTCCACGCACCCCACGACCACCGTGTCCACGCACCCCACAACCGCCGTGTGGGCCTCGTACGGCCACCGCGCCCGGGTCTTCCGCGGCCGCCGCTCGCCGGGCCGCTCGGACCGGGCCGCCCGGTCCGAGCGGTACGCCGCCGGTCGCCCACGTGCGCCGGTGACGACGTCCTCGCCCGCCTCGCGCCGGAAGGCCCGCCGCTCCCCGCAGGCCCTCTCGTCGCCGTTCCGCGTGTGGCACGGATCGCCGGCACCCCACCGGCGCGTGCTCTCGACGCCCCGCCTCCCCGCTCCTCGCGGCTCCGCCGGTCACCCGTTCACCCCCGTACGCCGCATCCTTCGGACGCTTCCCCGCGACCGGACCGGCGCGGCACCGGTGACCTGCTGAAACACGGTGGAGGGGGCGGCCGTACGGGTGTGGCCCGACACCCGTTCGGCCCGCTTCCTGACGCCTGCTCAGGAAGCGGTACGGCCCCGGTGGCACTTACCTCGAAGGGGCAGGGACGCGTCCGACGGCGGCACGGGGAAGTGCCGCGGGCCGTGGCCCGCTCGAGGGAGCATCGATGCGACGTACCGCCCGGCCGCTGACCGGCGCCACGCTCGCCGTGGTCGCCGCGGGGCTGCTCGCCGCGCCCGTGCACGCCGGGGAGTCCGACGGCACGCCGGCCGGAGGCCTGGAGGCGTACCCGTCCTCGGTCGTGCCGGGATCGCACGTCACGGTGAACACCGGGACGTGCGGCGACGGCGGGACGGCGGCGGGCGACGCCACCGCCGTGGGCGCCGGCCGGTTCACGCTGGCGCCGAGCACGCACGAACGGAACGCGATCGGACAGTTCAGGGTGCCGCCGAGCGCGCAGCCGGGAACGTACGAGATCGTCGCGACGTGTGACGGGAGCGACCGGCGGGTGGCCGGTGACCTGGTGGTCACGCTGACGCCCGACGCGCGGCGGGTGGTTCCCCGGGGAAGTGTGAAGACGGGGGTCGGGGGCGCGCTGGGCCCCGACCCCGTGCAGACCGCGGCCGGTGTGACGGCTCTCGCCGTCGCCGCCGCGGGCGGTACCTGGCTCCTGCATCGCCGGGCGAGAGGCGACGGGATCTGACGGGCATCCTCCGCCGCCCGTCCGCCGGTACCGCATGTCCCCTCCCCCTCCGGGTCCGACGCCCCTCGCGGCCCGGAGGGGGCACGGGGGCCGACTCGAGATGAGGTCAGTCCGTCATGCGCCGCAGGTTCCGCCGGGCCGGGGGTCCGGGCAACGCAGCGATAGCCGCCATCACGGTGTTCGCGCTGTGTGCGGGGATGTGGCTGCTGCGCGACGGGACCGGGGCGCAGGCGCCGCCGCAGCCGTCCGCCGCCCAGGCGCACACGGAGGACGACGACCGCAGCGCGGGCCGGGCCTCGGCGCCCGCCCTGCCGCCCTCCCCGCCCGACCGCATCCGCATCCCCGCGATCGACGTGGACGCACCCCTGACGGGCCTCGGCCTGACGAACACCGGCAGCCTCGACGTCCCCCCGGCCGACCGCGAGAACCTGGCCGGCTGGTACGAGGCCGGCACCACCCCCGGGGAGACGGGCACCGCGATCGTCGCGGGTCACGTCGACAACGCCGACGGTCCCGCCGTCTTCTACTCCCTCGGCGCCCTGCGCAAGGGCAGCACCATCGAGGTGGACCGCCGCGACGGCGGTGTCGCGGTGTTCACGGTGGACGCCGTCGAGGTGTACGACGCGCAGGGCTTCCCCGACGGGAAGGTGTACGGCGCGGCGCCCCGCCCCGAGCTGCGGGTCATCACCTGCGGCGGGGGCTGGTCACGGACGACCGGGTACCAGGGGAACGTCGTCGTCTACGCGCACCTGACGGACAGCCGCTGAACCGACCGGCGCCCCGCGGTCCGCCTCCCCGAGCACGTTCTCCCGTCCCCAGGCCCCGAGCGGCTCCAGCGCCGCGTTGAGGGACACCCCGCGCGGCGTCAGCGAGTACTCGACGCGGGGCGGCACCTCGTCGTACTCCTCGCGGTGCACGATGCCGTCGGTCTCCATCTCCCGCAGGTGCGAGGCGAGCACCTTCTCGGTGATCCCGGGCAGCTCCCGGCGCAGTTCGCCGAAGCGGTGCGGCCGTTCGCCCAGTTCCCAGAGGATGAGCACCTTCCACTTGCCGCCGATCACGTCCATCGCCGCGTCGGTCCCGCACACGTACCCGCCCGGCCGCCGTACCGTCGTCATGTCCGCCACCTCGTCCGCTCGCGCTGCCTGCACCCTTTCCCCGGGGTAAGCACCCACTTCGAAGTACGTACTTGAGCAGGCCCTTCCCCCACGGCGAGCCTAGTCGCCATGACCGACAACACCTTTTCCACCGCCCCGGCTTCCCGTACTCCCCTGACCCTCCTCGGCACCGGCGCCATGGGCACCGCGCTGGCCCGGGCCTGGCTCGCCGCCGGGCACCCCGTGACCGTCTGGAACCGCACCCCCGCCCGCGCCGGGGCCCTGGCCGCCGAGGGCGCCACGGTCGCCGCGAGCGCCGCCGAGGCGGTGGCCGCGAACCGTCTGGTGATCGTCTGCCTGCTGGACGACGCCTCCGTCGGCGAGGCGCTGGAGGAGGCCGACCTCACCGGCCGGGACCTGGTGAACCTCACCACCGGGACCCCGGAGGACGGCCGCGCCCGCGCCGCCTGGGCCGAGGCGCGCGGCGCCCGTTTCCTGGACGCCGGGATCATGGCGGTTCCGCCGATGATCGGGGACGCGGAGTCCGGCGGCTACGTCTTCTACAGCGGCTCGCGCGCCCTGTTCGAGGAGCACCGCGACACGCTCGCCGTTCCCGCGGACGCCTGCTACGTCGGCGCGGACCCGGGCTTCGCCGCGCTGTACGACGTGGCACTGCTGAGCGGGATGAGCGGGCTGTTCGCCGGCATCACGCACGCCTTCGCGCTGATCCGCCGGGAGGACATCGCCCCCGGGGACTTCGCGCCGCTGCTCGCCTCCTGGCTCACCGCGATGACGCAGTCCGTCCACCAGACCGCCGAACGGCTGGAGAGCGGCGACTACACCAAGGGGATCGTGTCCAATCTCGCGATGCAGTCCGCGGCCAACGCGACGCTGCTGCGCACCGCCGAGGAGCAGGGCGTCAGCACGGAACTGCTGACGCCCTACATGGACCTGATGGCCCGCCACGTCGCCGACGGCCACGGCGACCAGGACCAGGCGGGCCTGGTCGACCCGCTGGTGCGGGCGTCGGCCGGGGACTGACCGCGAGCACGGGGTGTGCCGCCCGGGCCGGCCACCGCCCGGACGCTCAGGCACGCCACCACTCGTACGCTCAGGCCAGCCACTGCTCGTACGCCAGGTTCGCCACCAGGGCGAAGACGACCGTCAGCAGGACGACGCGGACGAAGCCGCTGCCCTTCTTCAGGGCCGTGTGCGCGCCGAACATGCCGCCCGCCAGGTTGAACACCGCCATCAGCCCAGCCAGCTGCCACAGCACCGCGCCCTGCCAGGCGAACGTCGCGAGGGCGCCGGCATTGGTGCAGCAGTTGACGATCTTGGCGGTGGCGGAGGCGGTGACCAGGTCGAGGTGGAGCAGGGCGGTGAGCGCCAGGACGAGGAACGTGCCGGTGCCGGGGCCGACGAGACCGTCGTAGAAGCCGATGCCGAGGCCGCCGAGGCCGATCGCGGCGAGGATCTGGCGGCGGGTGGCCGGTCCGGTGGCGGGGGCCGTGCCGAAGGCGGGGCGCAGGATCACGAAGGCGGCCACGGCGAGCAGCACCACCATGATCACCGGTTTGAGGACCTCGGTGCTCATCCCGGCCGCGAAGAAGGCCCCGCCCGACGATCCGGCGAGGGCCGCGAGGCCGATGCGCACGGCGGTCCTCACGTCGACCGGCGCCTTGCGGGCGTAGGTGACCGCCGCGCCCGTGGTGCCGACGATCGCGACCGCCTTGTTGGTGCCGAGCGCGTGCGCGGCGGGGGTGCCGGCGGGCAGGCCGAGCAGCAGGGCGGGCAGGAGCAGCAGTCCGCCGCCGCCGACCACGGCGTCGATCCAGCCGGCGGCGAGGGCGGCCAGACAGAGCAGGACGACCGTGGTCAGGGAGATGTCGGGCATGGCCGTGAGCCTAAGGACGGGATAGATGCTGCGTCCATCAAGATGAGCGTTACTTGAGGTTGCCGGGTCGCCGCCGGGCCCGGTCTCCTCACACCCGCCGCGCCCCTTCGCTGAGGGCAGCGTTCCGTACGGGAAACAGAAGGGATGCCGACGGGTAACACCCGCACCGCACGCTCAAGGACATGACCTCGAACGAGCGTGTGGTGGTGATCGGCTCCGGCCTCGCGGGCGTACGGCTCGCCCGGCGGCTCGGCGAGCTCGGCACGCCCGTGACGCTGATCGGCGAGGAGGAGCACCGCCCGTACAACCGGGTGCTGCTCGCCGAGGTGCTGGCCGGACGCTACAGCCCCGAGGTGATCGCCCTGCCGGCGCCCGCGGAGCTGACCCGCGCCCGGGTCACCGGCATCGACCGCGCGGCACGGACCGTCGGCTGCGCGGACGGTTCGGTGATCGCGTACGACAGGCTCGTGCTGGCCACCGGCTCCAACCCCGTACTGCCGCCGCTGCGCGGCCTGTTCACCGAGGACCACGAGCTACCCGAGGGCGTGCACGCGTTCCGCACCCTGGACGACTGCCTGGGCCTGGCCGAGGCGGTACGGCCCGGGGTGCGGGCGGTGGTGATCGGCGGCGGGCTGCTCGGGGTCTCCGCGGCCCGCGCGCTCGCCGCGCGCGGCGCGCAGGTCGTCCTCGCCCAGCAGTCCGAGCGGCTGATGGAACGCCAGCTCGACCCGGCCGCGTCCGAACTGGTCCGGCGGCACCTGACCGACCTCGGCGTGGAGGTGCACACCGAGTGCCGGGTGCGGGACGTGCGCTGCGTCGGCGGCGCGGTCCGCTCGGTGGAGATGGCCGACGGCTACGCCCTCGACGCCGACCTCGTGGTCCTGGCCTGCGGGGTGCACCCGAGGACCGGTCTCGCGCAGGCCGCCGGGCTCGACGTCCGCAAGGGCGTCGTCGTCGACGACGAACTGCGCACCTCCGACCCGTACATCCACGCGATCGGCGACTGCGTCCAGCACGCCGGCACGGTGTACGGGCTGGCCGCCCCGGCCCTCGAACAGGCCGACGCGCTCGCCGCGCTGCTCGCCGGGGACACCGGCTCCCGCTACACCGGCACCCGCTCGCTGACCCGGCTCACCCTCACCGGGCCGGGCAGCCCCTTCGACCTGGCCGCCTTCGGCGAGACCGAGGCGCTGCCGGGCGACGACGTCGTCCAGCTCACCGACCGCACCCGGGGCACCTACCGCAAGGTCGTCGTCCGCGACGACCGCCTCGTCGGAGGGGTCCTGGTCGGCGAACTCGGCACCGTCGGCGCCCTCGCGCGCGCCTGGGAGGGAGCAGAGCCGCTCCCCTCCGACGGCGGGCCCCTGCTCCACCTGCTCACCCATGACGGAGGCTCCTGATGTCCACGGACACATCGACCATCGTGCTCATCGGCCACGGCATGGTCGGCCAGCGTTTCCTGGAGGCGCTCGCCGAGCGCGGCCTGACCGCCACGCACCGCGTGGTCGTGCTGTGCGAGGAGCCGCGCCCGGCGTACGACCGCGTCCAGCTCACCTCGTACTTCTCGGGGAGGACGCCCGAGGACCTGTCGATGACGGACCTGGCGTTCATCGAGGAGCACGGCATCGAACTGCACGTCGGCGACCCGGCGGAGAGCGTCGACCGCGAGGCGCGCACGGTGACGGCCCGCTCCGGGCTGGTCGTCGGCTACGACGTCCTGGTGCTGGCCACCGGCTCCTACCCGTTCGTGCCGCCGGTGCCGAACAAGGACGCCGAGGGCTGCTTCGTCTACCGCACGATCGAGGACCTCCTCGCGATCGAGGAGTACGCGCGGAAGTCCACGACCGGTGCCGTGGTCGGCGGCGGTCTGCTCGGCCTGGAGGCGGCGGGCGCCCTCAAGGGCCTCGGACTCACCTCCCACATCGTGGAGTTCGCGCCCCGCCTGATGCCCGTCCAGGTCGACGAGGGCGGCGGCGCGGCGCTGCTGCGCACCATCGAGGAGATGGGCCTGACCGTCCACACGGGCGTGGGCACCCAGGAGATCGTGGTCGGCGAGGACGGCGCGGTCACCGGCATGAAGCTCTCCGACGGCTCCGAACTCTCCACCGACCTGGTGGTGTTCTCCGCCGGTGTCCGCCCCCGCGACCAGCTGGCCCGCGACTGCGGACTCACCGTCGGCGAGCGCGGCGGCATCGCGGTCGACGAGCAGTGCCGCACGGTCGCCGACCCGCACGTGTTCGCGATCGGCGAGTGCGCGCTGGCCGCCGACGGCCGGGTGTACGGCCTGGTGGCGCCCGGTTACGAGCAGGCCGAGACGGCCGCCGCGACGATCGCCGCCGACGAGGCGTCCTTCACCGGCGCGGACCTGTCCACCAAGCTGAAGCTGCTCGGCGTGGACGTGGCGTCCTTCGGCGACGCCCACGGCACCGCCGAGGACTGCCTGGACGTCGTCTACTCCGACTCCCGCTCCGGCCTGTACAAGAAGCTGGTCATCGGCCGCGACGGCACGCTGCTCGGCGGCATCCTGGTCGGTGACGCGGAGGCGTACGGCACCCTGAAGGCCTTCACCGGCTCCGTCCCGCCGGTCTCGCCGGAGTCGCTGGTACTGCCGGCCGGCGCCGGGGCGCCCGTGCAGCTCGGCCCGTCCGCGCTGCCGGACGACGCGATCATCTGCTCCTGCAACAACGTCCGCAAGGGCACGATCCGCGAGGCCGTCACCGAGCACCGGTGCACCACCGTGCCCGAGGTGAAGAAGTGCACCAAGGCCGGTACGACGTGCGGCAGTTGCGTCAAGGTCCTCGGCCAGCTGATCAACGCCGAGCTGGAGGCGAGCGGCGTCGAGGTCGACAAGGGCCTGTGCGCCTGCTTCTCCCAGACCCGCGAGGAGCTGTACGAGATCGTCCTCGCCCTGCGCATCACCTCCTTCCAGGACCTGCTCGACCGCCACGGCCGTGAGGGCGCCCGAGGCGGCGACGGCTGCGAGGTCTGCAAGCCGACGGTCGGCTCGATCATCGCCTCCCTCGCTCCGACGATCGGCGCCGGCACCCACGTCCTCGACGGCGAGCAGGCGGCCCTCCAGGACACCAACGACCACTTCCTGGCCAACCTGCAGAAGAACGGCTCGTACTCGGTCGTGCCCCGCATCCCCGGCGGTGAGATCGCCCCGGAGAAGCTGATCGTGATCGGCGAGATCGCCCGCGACTTCGGCCTCTACACGAAGATCACCGGCGGCCAGCGCATCGACATGTTCGGCGCGCGGGTGGAACAGCTCCCCTCGATCTGGGCCCGCCTGGTCGACGCCGGCTTCGAGTCCGGCCACGCCTACGGCAAGTCGCTGCGCACGGTGAAGTCCTGCGTCGGACAGACCTGGTGCCGCTACGGCGTCCAGGACTCCGTCCGCATGGCGATCGACCTGGAGCTGCGCTACCGGGGCCTGCGCTCCCCGCACAAGCTCAAGTCCGCGGTCTCCGGCTGCCAGCGCGAGTGCGCCGAGGCCCAGTCGAAGGACTTCGGGATCATCGCCACCGCGAGCGGCTGGAACCTCTACGTCGGCGGCAACGGCGGCGCCACCCCGCGCCACGCGGACCTGCTCGCGCAGGACCTGTCGGACGCCGAACTGATCCGCCTGATCGACCGGTTTCTGATGTTCTACATCCGCACCGCCGACCGCCTGGAGCGCACCTCCACCTGGCTGGAGCGGATCCCCGGCGGCCTGGACCACGTACGGGACGTCGTCGTCCACGACTCGCTCGGCATCTGCGACGAGCTGGAGGCCCTGATGGCCGCCCACGTCTCGCACTACCGCGACGAGTGGGCCGAGACCATCAACGACCCGGAGAAGCTGGCCCGCTTCGTGTCCTTCGTGAACGCCCCCGACACCCCCGACCCGATGGTCGCCTTCGTCCCCGAGCGCGACCAGATGAAGCCCGACCTGCCGCTGCTGAACATCGGCCTGCGCCCCGCCGACGACCTCCTGGAAGGATCCGCGACGCGATGACCATGACCCTCGAGACCACCGATCTGAAGGTCCAGCTCCGCCTCGCCGACGACTGGTTCACGGTCTGCGACCTGAGCATGCTGCTCCCCGGCCGCGGGGTGGCCGCCCTCCTCCCCGACGGCCGCCAGGTCGCCGTCTTCGCCGACCGCAACGGCCGCCTGTACGCCATCGACAACCGCGACCCCTTCACCGGCGCGGCGGTCCTCTCCCGCGGCCTGACCGGCACCCACCAGGGCCGCCCCTTCGTCGCCTCTCCCCTCCTGAAGCAGCGCTTCGACCTGGAGTCGGGCCAGTGCCTGGACGACGAGGCGGTACGGGTCACGGCGTACGAGGTGAAGGCCGTCTGACCACCGTTTCTTGACCGACCGTTTCAGAAAATCCTAGGCTGCTCCACGTGGCCAGGACCAAGGAGTTCGATCCGGACGCCGCGCTGCGGGCAGCCCTGGAGCTGTTCTGGCAGCGCGGCTACGAGGCCACGTCGATGTCCGACCTCGTCACCGGTCTCGGCATCGGACGCGCCAGCCTCTACGCGACCTTCGGCAGCAAGCGCGAGCTGTACCTGAAAGCGCTGGAGCACTACGAGCGGGGACTGCTCCCGCCGATGCTGGAGGACCTGTCCCGGCCGGGCCCGGCCCTGCCGGGCGTGCGGGCGCTCGTGCGGCGCTACGCCGCCGAGGCGATCGAGGACGACCTGCGCGTCCGCGGCTGCTTCATCACCAACACGGCGGCCGAGCTGGCCCCGCACGACGTGACGGCCGCGCGGCGGGTCGAGCGTAACTGGGACCGGCTGGAGACCGTGCTGCACGCGGCGCTCGTCCGTGCCCGGGCCCAGGGCGAACTGCCCGCCGGCCGCGATCCGCTCGCCCTCGCCCGCATGCTGCTCGTCCTGCTGCAGGGGATGCGGGTGGTCGGCAAGGCGTCCGCGGACCCGGCCAGGATCAGGGACGCGGCGGAACAGGCGCTGGCACTGCTCGAGGACTGAACCACCCGAGGGCCGCCGGACGGCGGCCCTCGACGCCTGACCTCATACTGAACCGATCGGTCAAGAATCAGGGGAGATCATGACCAGCCGCTTCACCGACCGCACCGCCCTGGTCACCGGCGCCGGCTCCGGCATCGGACGGGCCGTCGCCCTCGCCCTCGCCGCGGAGGGCGCGCACGTCGTCGTCGCCGGACGACGGCCGGAGCCGCTCAAGGAGACGGTGGCCCTGATCGAGCGGGCCGGCGGCAAGGCGCTGGCCGTCACCGCCGACGTCTCCCGCGCCCCGGACGTCCAGGCCGCCGTGGACGCCGCCGTGGGTCACTTCGGCTCACTGGACGTCGCGGTCAACAACGCGGGCGTCTTCCGGGGCGGGCAGCCCCTGGCCGAACTGACCGACGACGACTGGCAAAGCCAACTCGACATCAACGTCACCGGCGTGTTCCACGCCCTGCGCGCGGAGATCCGCCAGATGCGCACCCAGCCGGCCGGCGGCGCGATCGTGAACATCTCCTCCACGTTCGGCCCGCACAAGCGCACCCCGGGAGCCACCGCCTACGCCGCCACCAAGGCGGCCGTCTCCGCGCTCACCCGGGGCGCCGCCCTGGACCACATCGCGGAGGGGGTCCGCATCAACGCCGTCAGCCCCGGCGCGACGGACACGGCCATGTCGCTGCGGCCGGGCGAGACGGAGGACGGACGGGCGGAGCGCATGAGGCGCGAGATGCCGCTCGGCCGCGTATCGGCGGTCGAGGAGATCGCGGCGGCGGTGCTGTACCTGGCGTCGGACGACGCGGCGTCGGTGGTCGGCACCGACCTCGTGGTGGACGGCGGCCAGACGGCCTGACCCCGCACCGGGCCGGGCACCCCGGCTGTCGGGTTCCTGTCGGTCCGTGTCATCCGTTCCGCACGGCGGGTTCTTGGGGTTGCATCGTTCCTGCCCAGTTTCGAGCCCCACCCCCATCCGTCACGGAGGCCCGAACCATGACCCGCAAGCACCCCCACCCTTCCCGGCGCACCCTGCTCGGCGGTGCCGCCGTCGCCGCGCTGGCGGCGGCGGCCGGCACCGGTACGGCACACGCCGCCGGCCACCGGCCCGCCTGGCCGACCGAGTTCCCGCTGCCGGACGGCTGGCTGCCCGAGGGCATCACCATCGGCAGCGCACCGTACGCCTACCTGGGCTCCCGCGCCGACGGCGCGATCTACCGCGCCGATCTGCGCACCGGCAGGGGCGGAGTCCTCCACGAGGGCGCCCCCGGCCTCGCGGCCATCGGCCTCAAGCTGGGCGACGACGGCCTGCTGTACGTCTCCGGCGGCGCCGGCGGCACCGCCCGCACCGTCGACGCCCGCACCGGCGAGCCGCGCGGGACGTACGAACTCACCGCACCCGCCGGCCACTTCATCAACGACGTCGTCCTCTTCCCCGACCGTGCCTGGTTCACCGACTCCCGCGACGCGGTCCTGTACGGCGTCCCGCGCGGCCGGGGCGGCAGCGTCCGCGCCCTCCCGCTCACCGGCGACTGGGAGCAACTGCCGGACGTCAACAACGCCAACGGCATCGTCAGCACCCCCGACGGGTGCGACGTGATCGTGGTCAAGAGCACGCCCGGCGAGCTCCACCGCGTGAGCCTGCGCACCGGACGCGCCACCCGTATCACCCTCTCCGGAGCGGAGAACGTGGTCAACGGCGACGGTCTGGTCCGCGTCGGCCGCACCCTGTACGTCGTACAGAACCGCTCGAACGTCGTCACGGTCTTCGACCTGGACGCCCGCGCCACCACGGCGACCCTGCGCCGCTCGATCACCGACCCCCGCTTCGACGTCCCCGCCACCGCCGCCCGCTTCCGCGACCGCCTCTACCTGGTCAACGCGCGCTTCACCAGCCCGCAGACCCCGGAGACGACGTTCACGGCGGTGGCGGTACCGCTCTGACCGGTCCAGGGGGTGCGGGGAAAGCCGGACGGCGATTAACAAGAAATTTGTTAAAGTCACCCTCATGACCGCTTCTCCCGACCCCGCTCCTGGCGAAGGCCCCGTCCGTCCGGTCTCGGTGTCCCTTCACGAAGGCACCATCGCCGCCCTCAAGGCGCGCGCGGGCAGGCGGGGCATGTCCGCCTACGTCGAAGCGCTCATCCAGCGCCAACTGGAGCGCGACCGGCTGCACGAGCTCATCGCGGAGGCGGAGGCCGAACACGGACCGGCCGATCCCGCTGCCGTCGAGGCCAAGCGGGCAATCCTGCGCGGTGACGCGGCCGGCTCGGCGGACGCCGCATGAGCGGCACCCTCGTGCTGGACTGCGAGGGCCTCTCCAAACTGGTGCGCCGCGCACCCGAGCTCACCGAATGGCTCGCGGCCGCCGAGGCCGAGGACATCCGCGTCATCACCAGTTCGGTCACCCTCGTCGAAGCCCGCGACCCCAGGACGAACCAAGCCCGCTTCGACTACGCCGTCTCCCGGGTGAACATCGTCCCGCCCACCGAGGCCGTCGCACGGCATGCCAGCAAGCTCCTCGCCGCGGCGGGACTCCACGGTCACAAGTACGCCCTCGACGCCATCGTGGCCGCCACCGCCCTGGCCTCCCCCACACCCGTCACCCTTTTGACCTCGGACCCCGAGGACCTCGTCATGCTGTGCGAACCGGGCGTCCGCGTCATCAAGGTCTGAGGCCACAGAGGCCGACGCCGACCCATCACACCGCGCCGCAGCGGAGAGTTACCTTCCGGTCACGTCACGTTCGCATCACGAGTTCCTCGTATCCTCCACACATCACAGGCTCCCCAGTAACTTCGGGCACCTCGCACCAAGTACACGCAATAACCCGATCTGGGGGACTCTTCGCCATGCATCCGTTCCGTACCTCCGCCGCCGCGGTCCTCGCCGCGCTCGCCCTGGCCGCCGTACCGGCCACCGCCGAGGCGCACGGCGGCAACACCCCGTTCGAGAACTGCACCGAGGCGTACGAGAACGGGCACGCCAACATCCCCGAGAGCAGCGCCCACTACGGCGAGCACCTGGACCGCGACGGCGACGGCATCGGCTGCGACAAGCCGCCGGCGGACTTCAAGCCCTACCAGGAGACCGCGAGCGACACCGGGAACACGAAGAACGCGGAGAACACCGGCTCCGACAGCAAGGAGCAGGGCGGCGGCACCGACCTCGCCGAGACCGGCGGCAGCAACGCCACGCCGTACATCGCGGCCGGCGGCGCGGCCGTCGTCCTCCTGGGCGGCGGCGTGATGATCGCGGCCCGCAGGCGCCGCGGCGACTCCGACTGACGTCGTCCCGCGCGAAGACCGGCTCCCTTGCTTACAGGGACAGCAGCAGGGAGTCGGTCTTCCCGCGTCGGCGGCGCACATGCCCGCGTCGTCCGGCGAGGACCGCCATCAGTGTCCACGCCACAAGCCCGCCGATCACCACGCTCTCGCGCACCCCGCGCACCTCCAACGCCGCCTCGGGCGCGTACTGGACGGCCCCGACGAGGACGAACAGCCCCGGCACGAAGGACAGCAGGGCGATCCACCCCGCACGATGGAGCAGCATCAGGAACACGGCGAACGCCAGACACAGCAAAAACCCCACCGCGATGGGCACCCACACCCAGCGCAGCGCCAGGTAGGACGCCCTGGCGGTGACGGCCGCGGCGGCCCACCCGAAGAGCACCACCCCGACCGTGCGCCGGAACGACCGCCAGGGGTCGACGGCGTACCCGTCCATGGCGCTCAACGGCCTGATGCCGCTCCTGTGTATCCGAAACGGCACCGCGTTCCCCGTGTTCCCCGCCGTGGCGGCTGTGCAAGTCCGGCACGGGACACTACATCGGGACCTGCCGTCGAAGGACGGCAGCCCGAGCGAACGCACCGGGGTGACCGTCGGTCTCCGTGTGCCTGTGGGATACACCGATCCGTGTTCGGGGGCGCCGAATGAAGAGATGTACGGCACGCAAGGTGATCAGCGAGTTGCTGACGCGGGGGATTCTGGAGATCCGCCTGTCGGCCCGCTCCGGAGTCGCCGTCACCACTGATGACCCTGCCCAGGCGGACCGTCTGGGCGAGATCCACCTGATCGCGGACATCTGCCATGGGTTCGTGAACGCTCTGGGCGGCAGCGTGTTCACACGTGAGCGCCGTTCGCGGCATGCGCTTTCCTGGCGTTGGAGCATGCTCGACGAGTCCGGGAGGCGCTGGATCAGATCCCGGCTGGAAGATCTCGGGCCTGAGTACCTCCGCGTGCTGGACTCGTGCGTGGGGGACGAGCCCCTTGTATGAGGGGGCGGCACCCCCGCACGGGTGCCGCCCTCTCTTTCGTGGTCCGGAGCCGTCGCCGATCGGTGAGGGTGGTCGGGTGACAGACGACGGCTCCGGGGCTCGATTCGCCCCGTGGGGGCTAGCGGTGGTCGCTGCCCGTCGACGTGACGGCCGCGCGGCCGGCTTCCAGGCGGGCGACCGGGATGCGGAACGGGGAGCAGGAGACGTAGTCCAGGCCGACCTCGTGGAAGAAGTGGACCGACTCCGGGTCGCCGCCGTGCTCGCCGCAGACGCCGAGCTTCAGGTCGGGGCGGGTGGCGCGGCCGGCCTGCGCGGCGGCGGCGACCAGGGAGCCCACGCCGTCCTTGTCGATCGTCTCGAACGGCGACACCCCGAAGATGCCCTTCTCCAGGTACGCCGTGAAGAACGAGGCCTCCACGTCGTCGCGGGAGAAGCCCCACACCGTCTGGGTGAGGTCGTTGGTGCCGAAGGAGAAGAACTCCGCCGCCTCGGCGATCTGGCCGGCGGTCAGCGCGGCGCGCGGTAGCTCGATCATCGTGCCGATGGCGAGCTTCAGCCGGGTGCCGGTGGCCTGTTCGACCTCGGCGACGACCTGGTCGGCCTCCTCGCGGACGATCTCCAGCTCCTGGACCGTGCCGACGAGCGGGATCATGATCTCCGCGCGCGGGTCGCCCTTGGCGGCCTTGCGTTCGGCGGCGGCCTCCGCGATGGCCCGCACCTGCATGGTGAACAGGCCGGGGATGACCAGGCCGAGGCGGACACCGCGCAGGCCCAGCATCGGGTTCTGCTCGTGGAGGCGGTGCACGGCCTGGAGCAGGCGCAGTTCGTTCTCGTGCGGCTCCTGCCGGGACTCGGCGAGGGCGACGCGGACCGACAGTTCGGTGATGTCGGGCAAGAACTCGTGCAGCGGCGGGTCGAGGAGGCGGATGGTGACCGGGAGGCCGTCCATCGCCTCGAAGAGTTCCACGAAGTCCCGCTTCTGCAGCGGCAGCAGGGCCTTCAGGGACTCCTCGCGCTCGGCCTCGGTGTCGGCGAGGATCAGGCGTTCGACCAGTTCGCGGCGGTCGCCGAGGAACATGTGCTCGGTGCGGCACAGGCCGATGCCCTGGGCGCCGAAGCGCCGCGCCCGCAGCGCGTCCTCGGCGTTGTCGGCGTTGGCCCGCACCCGCAGCCGGCGCTTGCGGTCGGCGAAGGCCATCATCCGGTGCACGGCCTCGACGAGTTCGTCGGCGTCGTCGGCGCCCGGGTGCATCCGGCCCTCGAAGTACTCCACGACCGGGGACGGGACGACCGGGACCTCGCCCAGGTAGACCTTGCCGGAGGAGCCGTCGATGGAGACGACGTCGCCCTCCTCGACCACGTGCCCGCCGGGGACGGTCATCCGGCGGCGCTTGGTGTCGACCTCCAGCTCCTCCGCGCCGCAGACGCAGGTCTTGCCCATGCCGCGCGCGACGACGGCCGCGTGGGAGGTCTTGCCGCCGCGCGAGGTGAGGATGCCCTCGGCGGCGATCATGCCGTCCAGGTCGTCGGGGTTGGTCTCGCGGCGGATCAGGATGACCTTCTCGCCGGAGCGCGACCACTTCACGGCGGTGTACGAGTCGAAGACCGCCTTGCCGACCGCCGCGCCCGGGGAGGCGGCGATGCCGCGGCCGACCTGCTCGACCTTGGCGTCCTCGTCGAAGCGGGGGAACATCAGCTGGGCGAGCTGGGCGCCGTTGACGCGGGTGAGCGCCTCGGCCTCGTCGATCAGGCCCTGGTCGACGAGCTGGGTGGCGATGCGGAAGGCCGCGCCCGCCGTGCGCTTGCCGACGCGGGTCTGGAGCATCCAGAGCTGGCCGCGCTCGATGGTGAACTCGATGTCGCAGAGGTCCTTGTAGTGGTTCTCCAGGGTCTCCATGATCCGCAGGAGCTGGTCGTACGACTTCTTGTCGATCCGCTCGAGCTCCGCGAGCGGGACCGTGTTGCGGATGCCCGCGACCACGTCCTCGCCCTGCGCGTTCTGCAGGTAGTCGCCGTAGACGCCCTGCTGGCCGCTGGCGGGGTCGCGGGTGAAGGCGACGCCGGTGCCGGAGTCGGGGCCGAGGTTGCCGAAGACCATGGAGCAGACGTTGACGGCGGTGCCGAGGTCGTGCGGGATGCGCTCCTGGCGGCGGTAGAGCTTGGCGCGGTCACCGTTCCAGGAGTCGAAGACCGCCTTGATGGCGAGGTCCATCTGCTCGCGCGGGTCCTGCGGGAAGTCCCGGCCGCACTCGGTCTTGACGATCTTCTTGAACTTGGTGACGAGTTTCTTGAGGTCGGCGGCCTCCAGTTCGGTGTCGACGGTGACCTTCCTGGCCGCCTTCGCCGCCTCCAGCGCGTCCTCGAACAGCTCGCCGTCGACGCCGAGGACGGTCTTGCCGAACATCTGGACGAGGCGCCGGTAGGAGTCCCACGCGAACCGCTCGTCGCCGGCCTGCGCGGCCAGGCCCTGCACGGACTTGTCGGAGAGGCCGATGTTGAGGACGGTGTCCATCATGCCCGGCATGGAGAACTTCGCCCCGGAGCGGACCGACACGAGGAGGGGGTTGTCGGCCTGGCCGAGCTTCTTGCCCATCGTCGCTTCGAGGGCGTCGAGGTGCGCACTCACCTCGTCACGCAGTGCCGCCGGCTCCTCGCCGCTGTCGAGGTAGGTCTTGCAGGCCTCGGTGGTGATGGTGAAGCCGGGCGGGACGGGAAGGCCCAGATTGGTCATCTCGGCGAGGTTGGCGCCCTTGCCGCCCAGCAGGTCCTTGAGGTCCTTGTTGCCCTCGGTGAAGTCGTAAACGAACTTCGGTACGTGGGGGTCTTTGTTTTCCGACACGGGTCTCGACTCCTCGAGGACGCGGTGGCTGCCCTGACGGCGAGAATGTACCCAGATCAAAGGCTTCTGGGTACGTCCACTTGTGCGTCATGCGCCTGTAACCGGTCGTCCGCCAGCGGATCGAAAGTCAAAGCTTGGCAAGCCGCGACGGCCGAATGTTTTCACCTCTTGAACACATCGACCTCCTCAACCCCCTCCCACTCGCTCACATGAGCGGCAATCTCCACGTTTGATTTCGCCCGTTGAACGATCAAGAGGTGGCACCGAGTGCCACCCTTTGAGAAGTGCAGTCGCCCATGATCCGCTCATCTGAGCGGATCCCTTATCAAGGGTGGCGAGAATCACGCTGCCACAGCGAGCCGGATTCCACCATGCGGACCGGTCCGGCACCCGAAGTCCGCCGGCCGGATGAACGCACCGGTCATCCCGCCCGTACGGAACGACAGCGGACCCGGACCCCCACGCCGGGTCCGCCCCCACCGGGCTCGGTACGGAAGGAACCTCCGGGTTGCCTGTCTTCACACGCCTGCGCGACGCACGCATCCACATCCGCACCCGCCTACGCGACACGCGTATCCGCACCCGCCTGCGCGACGCGCGCATCCACACTCGCACCCGCCTGCGCGACGCGCGGGACGCGCACCCCGTCGCCGCCCGCGCCCTCCGCCGGACGCTGCACGTCCTCGCCGCCGCCCTCGTCGTCGGCGCCCTCCTGATGCCGAACACCGCTCCGGCCCTCCGGCCCGACCGGTTCACCCGGATACCGGCGGAGGCGGTCATCGGGGCCGTCCTGCTGCTCGCCCTGCCCCGCCGGCCGCGGATCGTCGTGGCGGCGCTGTACGGGGCGGGCATCGGCGTCCTGACCGTGCTGAACCTGCTGGACATCGGGTTCACCGCGTACCTGGGCCGCGGCTTCAACGTCGTACTCGACTGGGGGCTGCTCGACGACGCCCAGTCCTACATCGCGGACTCGATGGGCTCCACGGCCGCGACCGCCGCCGCCGTCGGCGCGGTCGTCCTCGCCCTGCTCCTGGTGACCGTCATGGCGCTGGCCACCGTCCGGCTCGGTGGTCTGCTGGCCCGGCACCGCGTCCGCGCCGGCCGGGGCGTGCTGATCGCGGGGACGGCGTGGGTCGCCTGCGCCGCGCTCGGGGTGCAGGTCTCCGGCGTGCCGGTCGCCTCCGACCGCGCCGCGGGCGCCCTGAAGGGACAGGCGCGGCGCGTGGTGGACACCCTGCGCGACGAGGCGGCGTTCGCGAAGGAGGCGCGGGCGGACGCCTTCGGCGCCACTCCCCCCGACCAGCTCGTCCCGGACCTGCGCGGCAAGGACGTCGTCTTCGCCTTCATCGAGAGCTACGGCCGCACCGCCGTCGAGGACCCCCTGATCGGCCCCGGCGTCACCCGCGTCCTCGACACCCGCACCGCCGCGCTCGCGAAGGCCGGCTACCACGCCCGCAGCGGCTGGCTCACCTCGGCGACGTACGGCGGCAGCAGCTGGCTCGGCCACTCCACCGCCCTGTCCGGCCTGTGGATCGACAACCAGCAGCGCTACCGCACCGTCACCTCCGGCGACCGCCTCACCCTCACCAAGGCGTTCCAGAAGACCGGCGCCTGGGACACCGTCGGCGTGATGCCGGGCGTGCAGAAGGCCTGGCCGGAGGCGAAGTGGTACGGCCTCGACAAGGTCTACGACGCCTTCGGCCTCGGCTACCGGGGGCCGAAGTTCAGCTGGTCGACCATGCCGGACCAGTACGCCCTGGAGGCCTTCCAGCGCCTGGAGCACGGCCGCGAACGCGACCGGCCGCTGATGTCGGAGATCATCCTCACCTCCAGCCACCAGCCCTGGGCGCCGATCCCCGAGCTGGTCGACTGGGACGAGCTCGGCGACGGCTCGGTCTTCGACGCGATCCGGAAGGCGGGGAGGAAATCCTCCGACGTCATCGCCGACTCCACCGCGTCCCGGCGGGAGTACGGCAGGTCGGTCGCGTACTCGGTCACCAGCCTCACCCAGTGGCTGGAGCGCTACGGCACCGACGACACCGTCCTCGTCTTCCTCGGCGACCACCAGCCCATCGCCCGCGTCAGCGGCGACCACGCGAGCCGGGACGTGCCGGTGACGGTCGTCGCCAAGGACCCGAAGGTGCTGGAGAAGATCGACGCCTGGAACTGGACGGAGGGGCTCCGCCCGGCGGAGGACGCGCCGGTGTGGAGGATGAGCGCGTTCCGCGACCGCTTCCTGACCGCCTACGGCTCCGTCCCGCACCCCACCGGGGAGTGATCAGCCGCCGGAGGTGTCCAGCTCCGCGTCCTCGCCGACGCCCGCGCAGTCGTACGGGTCCTTCAGCCAGCCGTCCGGCAGCACCACCCGGTTGTTGCCGGACGTACGGCCGCGGGGCCCGTCGGCGCCGGCCGGCCAGGGCTGGTCGAGGTCCAGCTCGTCGAGCCCGGACCGCAGCTCCTCCAGCGAGGAGGTGACCGCGAGCCGCTTGCGCATCTCGGAGCCGACCGCGAAGCCCTTCAGGTACCAGGCGACGTGCTTGCGGAAGTCGATCACCCCGCGCGACTCGTCGCCGATCCACTCCCCCAGCAGCGTGGCGTGCCGGACCATGACGTCGGCGACCTCGCGCAGGGTGGGCCGTACGAAGGCGTCGGCGCGTCCCTCGAAGGCGGCCACCAGGTCCGCGAACAGCCACGGCCGCCCCAGGCAGCCACGCCCCACGACCACCCCGTCGCAGCCGGTCTCGCGCACCATCCGCAGCGCGTCCCCGGCCGACCAGATGTCACCGTTGCCGAGCACCGGGATCTCCGGGACGTGCTCCTTCAGCCGGGCGATGGCGTCCCAGTCGGCGGTGCCGCCGTAGTGCTGGGCGGCGGTGCGGCCGTGCAGCGCGATGGCGGTGACACCCTCCTCGACGGCGATCCGGCCGGCGTCCAGGTAGGTCAGGTGGTCGTCGTCGATGCCCTTGCGCATCTTCATCGTCACCGGCAGGTCCCCGGCCCCGCTCACGGCCTCGCGCAGGATCGACCGCAGCAGGTTCCGCTTGTACGGGAGGGCCGAGCCGCCGCCCTTGCGGGTCACCTTGGGGACCGGGCAGCCGAAGTTGAGGTCGATGTGGTCGGCGAGGTCCTCCTCCGCGATCATGCGGACGGCCTTGCCGACGGTCGCCGGGTCGACGCCGTAGAGCTGGATGGAGCGCGGCTTCTCGGTCTCGTCGAAGCGGATGAGCTGCATGGTCTTGTCGTTGCGCTCGACCAGCGCCCGGGTGGTGATCATCTCGCTGACGAACAGGCCCTTGCCGCCGCTGAACTCTCGGCACAGGGTGCGGAAGGGCGCGTTGGTGATCCCGGCCATGGGGGCGAGCACGACGGGCGACTGAACCGCGTGCGGGCCGATGTGCAGGGCCGTGTCCGTGGTCGGCGACGAAGTGGGCATTCCCCCATTGTCCCGCACGCCGAGGAGTACCCGGCACGCCCGCACCCGATGATCGTGTAATGGTCATTAGTTAACCGCACTATCGAAACGCGCGTACGATGGCACCCATGCCCGAGCTCAGCCATGGCCGACGCATGCTGGTGCTCGCGATCTGCTGCATGAGCCTGCTGATCGTGAGCCTGGACAACACGGTCCTCAACGTCGCCCTGCCCGCCATGCAACGGGAGTTCCACGCGAGCACCTCGGGGCTGCAGTGGACCATCGACGCCTACACGCTCGTCCTGGCGTCCCTGCTGATGCTGGCCGGCTCCACCGCCGACCGGATCGGCCGCAGACGGGTGTTCATGGCGGGCCTGGTGGTCTTCACCCTCGGCTCGGTGCTGTGCTCCCTGGCACCGGACCTGTCGTGGCTGGTCGTGTTCCGGATGGTGCAGGCGGTCGGCGGCTCGATGCTCAACCCGGTCGCCATGTCGATCATCACCAACACCTTCACCGACCCCCGCGAACGGGCCCGCGCGATCGGCGCGTGGGGCGCGGTCGTCGGCATCTCGATGGCCGCGGGACCGCTGGTCGGCGGGCTGCTGGTGGAGTCGGTCGGCTGGCGCTCCATCTTCTGGATCAACCTGCCGGTGGGCCTGGCCGCGCTGCTGCTCACCTGGCGCTTCGTCCCGGAGTCCCGCGCCCCGAAGGCCCGCCGCCCGGACCCGGTCGGTCAGTTCCTGGTGATCGTCCTGTTCGGCTCCCTGACCTACGCGATCATCGAGGCCCCGCACGTCTCCCTCGCGGCGACCGCTCCGTACGCCGTCCTGGCCCTGGCCGCCCTCGTCGCCCTCCTGTCCTACGAGCCCCGTCGCCGCGAACCCCTCATCGACCTGCGCTTCTTCCGCTCCGCTCCGTTCAGCGGGGCCACGGTGATAGCCGTGAGCGCGTTCGCCTCGCTCGGCGGCTTCCTGTTCCTGTCCACGCTGTACCTGCAGAACGTGCGGGGCCTGAGCGCCCTGGACGCGGGCCTGTGGATGCTCCCGATGGCCGTCCCGACCTTCCTGTGCGCCCCGCTCTCCGGCCGCCTGGTCGGCAGCCGGGGCCCGCGCCTGCCGCTACTGATCGCCGGCGGCGCGATGACGGTCAGCGGGCTCCTCTTCGCCCTCTTCGAGGCCGAGACGTCGAACGTCACCCTCTTCCTCGGGTACGTCCTCTTCGGCGTCGGCTTCGGCTTCGTCAACGCCCCCATCACCAACACCGCCGTCTCCGGCATGCCGACCGCGCAGGCGGGGGTGGCCTCGGCGGTCGCGTCCACCAGCCGTCAGCTCGGCCAGGCGCTGGGCGTCGCGGTGATCGGCGCGGTGCTGGCGGCGGGGGTGGGCTCGTCGTCGTACGCGGACACGTTCGTGACGGCGGCACGGCCGGGGTGGTGGATCCTCGCGGGGTGCGGCCTCGCGGTGCTGGTCGTGGGCGCGGCAAGCTCGGGCCGCTGGGCCCGCGAAACCGCCGCACGCACGGCAAAGCGGCTGGAGTCGCCGGAGATCCGCCAGACCACAGAAGCCAGCACCTGACCGGCACCCCCACGCAACCGCGGGCAGCCCCCCGCAACCGCGGGCAATCGTGCCGCAGGGCGGCACGGGTGGGCGCTGGGGATACCCCCTCTGGGGGAGGCACCCCGCAAGCGCCGGGTCGCACACACACCCCCGGCCCACACCCACCGCGGCCCCGGAACGTCGCGCCGCAGAGCAGCACAGCCCCCCGCAACCGCGGGCAATCGTGCCGCAGGGCGGCACGGGTGGGCGCGACGGCACCCCGCTAGCGCCGGGCCGCGCACACATCCCCCGGCCCACACCCAACGCGGCCCCGGCACGTCGCGCCGCGGCACACTCCTTGCCGCCTTGCGGCACCTCCCAGGCTTGGGGGAGGCACGACTGCCCCCGGTGGACACGGGGCAGGAGAACGGCGACCACCGCCCCGGCCTCCGGAGGAGTCATGCCACAGACCGACACCAGCAAGGTCAGCCGCTGGGACCTGCACGGCCGTGCGCACACCGTGCGCCTCCAGCGCACCGGCGTCCAGCGCACGCTCAGGTGCGACACCTGCGGCTGGCGCAGAAGCGCGCGGCTCCTGCCGTTACTCAAGGCACAGGAGCACCTGACACAGGCGCACCAGGCGACGGTGGACCCGTCGAACCCGAACCGACGAGTGCCAAGGGTGCCGAGGGTGCCGAACGCGAGGCCCCCGGTGCCGGACCACTGAGTGATCAGGCACCGGGGGCCTGAAGCGAGCCCGCGCAGCGGCTACGCGCCGATCAGCCGAGAGGCGAGGTACCCCTCGATCTGGTCCAGCGACACCCGCTCCTGCTTCATCGTGTCGCGCTCCCGCACGGTCACCGCGTTGTCGTCCAGCGTGTCGAAGTCGACGGTGACGCAGAACGGCGTACCGATCTCGTCCTGGCGGCGGTAACGGCGCCCGATCGCACCGGCGTCGTCGAACTCGACGTTCCAGTTCTGCCGCAGCGCCTGCGCCAGGCCCTTCGCCTTCGGCGACAGCTCCGCGTTGCGGGACAGCGGGAGCACCGCGACCTTCACCGGGGCCAGGCGGTGGTCGAGCCGCAGCACGGTCCGCTTCTCCATCTTGCCCTTGGCGTTGGGCGCCTCGTCCTCGACGTACGCGTCGAGCAGGAAGGCGAGCATCGCCCGGCCGACACCGGCCGCCGGCTCGATGACGTACGGAGTCCAGTGCTCGCCGGCCTCCTGGTCGAAGTAGGCGAGTTCCTGGCCGGAGGCCTTGGAGTGGGCGGAGAGGTCGTAGTCGGTGCGGTTGGCGACGCCCTCGAGCTCGCCCCACTCGCTGCCGCCGAACTGGAAGCGGTACTCGATGTCAGCGGTGCGCTTGGAGTAGTGGGAGAGCTTCTCCTTCGGGTGCTCGTACCACCGCATGTTCTCCTCGCGCAGGCCGAGACCGGTGTACCAGTTCCAGCGCTGCTCCATCCAGTACTCCTGCCACTGCTCGTCCTCGCCCGGCTTGACGAAGAACTCCATCTCCATCTGCTCGAACTCGCGGGTGCGGAAGATGAAGTTGCCGGGCGTGATCTCGTTGCGGAAGGACTTGCCCATCTGGGCGATTCCGAACGGCGGCTTCTTGCGCGAAGAGCTCTGCACCTGGGCGAAGTTGGTGAAGATGCCCTGGGCGGTCTCGGGGCGCAGGTAGGCGATGGAGCCGGAGTCCTGCGTGGGGCCGAGGTGGGTGGAGAGCAGGCCCGAGAACTGCTTGGGCTCGGTGAAGGTGCCCTTGTTGCCGCAGTTGGGGCAGTTGAGGTCGGCGAGGCCGTTCTCGGGGGCGTGGCCCTTCTTCTCCTCGTACGCCTCCTCCAGGTGGTCCGCGCGGAACCGCTTGTGGCAGGAGGTGCACTCGGTCAGCGGGTCCGTGAAGGTCGCCACGTGACCGGAGGCGACCCACACGTCCGGGGCGAGGATCACGGACGAGTCGAGACCGACCACGTCCTCGCGCGAGGTGACCATGTAGCGCCACCACTGGCGCTTCAGGTTCTCCTTGAGCTCGACACCCAGCGGTCCGTAGTCCCAGGCGGCACGCTGGCCGCCGTAGATCTCACTGCAGGGGAATACGAAGCCACGGCGCTTGCTCAGGCTGACGATGGTGTCGATCTTGTCGGCGGCCACGGTGCTCTCTTCATTACGACGACGGGCGACGAAGCGAGATTGCTTCCAGCGAAGCCCTCAGGCTACCGGCGTGGCCTGCCCCGCGACCAATTCGGTGCCCCCTGAAGACCTCCCACGTGCTTTGTTGACAACGGTTTCCATATTTGTTGAAAATGGGTGTCATGAACGTACGACGACATCACATATCCGCGGCCGCCCTGGCCGCGGTCACCGCCCTCGGTCTCGGCACCCTGACCGCCTGCTCCTCCGACAGTGCCGCCGCGGGCAACACCGACAAGTTCGACGTCGTCGCGTCGTTCTACCCGATGGCCTTCCTCGCCGAACGGATCGGCGGCGAGCACGTCAGCGTCACCAGCCTCACCGAGCCCGGCCAGGAGCCGCACGACCTGGAGATCAGCGCCCGGCAGACCGCGCAGCTCGAGGAGTCCGACGCGGCGCTCTACCTCAAGGGCCTCCAGCCCTCCGTCGACGAGGCCATCGGCCAGTCCCCGGTGGAGACGAAGATCGACGCGGCGACCCTGACCTCCCTCGAGGAGCACGGCACCGAGGCCGGCGGCCACGAGGACGAGCACGCCGAGGACGAGCACGCCGAGGAGGAACACTCCGAGGAGGAACACTCCGAGGAGGAGCACGGCCACAGCCATGAGACGGAGGGCGGCAAGGACCCCCACGTCTGGCTCGACCCGGTGAAGTACGCCGAGGTCGCCGAGGGCGTCGGCAAGGCCTTCGCGAAGGCCGACCCGGACCACGCCGCCGACTACGAGAAGAACACCGCGGCTCTGGTCGGCGAGCTGAACGAGCTCGACGAGAAGTTCAAGACCGGCCTCGCGGACAGGAAGAACAGCGTCTTCATCACCACGCACGCCGCCTTCGGCTACCTCGCCGAGCGCTACGGCCTGACCGAGGAGGCCATCAGCGGCCTGGACCCCGAGTCCGAGCCCAGCGGGGCCCGCGTGAAGGAACTCCAGAAGATGGCGAAGGCCGACGGCGTCACCACCGTCTTCTACGAGACGCTCGTCAGCGACAAGACCGCCAAGACCCTCGCCGGCGACACCGGACTGAAGACGGACGTCCTGGATCCGCTCGAGGGCATCACCGACGCCTCCCGCGGCGACGACTACTTCCAGGTCATGGAAGCCAACCTCGAGGCCCTGCGGACGGCCCTGGGAACCAAGTGACCGACGAACCACCGGAGGACGGCATGACGACCGGGCCCGTCATCTCCCTGCGCGGCGTCCGCGCCGAGCTGGGCTCGCGCCCCGTCCTGCGCGGCATCGACCTCACCGTGCGCCGCGGTGAGGTCGTCGCCCTGCTCGGCGCCAACGGCTCCGGCAAGTCGACGGCCGTGCGCAGCGTCATCGGCCAGGTGCCCGTCAGCGCGGGCGAGATCGAGCTGTTCGGCACCCCGCGGCACCGGTTCCGCGACTGGGCACGCGTGGGCTACGTCCCGCAGCGCACCACCGCCGCCGGCGGCGTGCCCGCCACGGTCACCGAGGTCGTCTCCTCCGGCCGCCTGGCCCGCACCCGCTTCGGCCTCTTCCGCAAGGCCGACCGCGAGGCCGTACGCCACGCCCTAGACCTGGTCGGCATGGCGGACCGCGCCAAGGACCCCGTCGACGCCCTCTCCGGCGGCCAGCACCAGCGGGTCCTGATCGCCCGCGCGCTCGCCGCCGGCCCCGAACTCCTGATCATGGACGAGCCGATGGCGGGCGTCGACCTGGCCAGCCAGGAGGTCCTCGCCGAGACCCTGAGGCACCAGGTCTCCGAGGGCGCCACGGTCCTCCTCGTCCTGCACGAACTGGGCCCCCTGGAGCCCCTGATCGACCGGGCGGTCGTCCTGCGCGACGGCTGCGTCCTGCACGACGGCCCGCCCCCCGAGGCGGTCGGCCAGCACGCGCTGCCCGGCCACGACCACGTCCACCCGCACGCCCCCGCGGGTACCGAACCGATCCGCACGGGACTGCTGAGCTGAATCCGATGGACATCCTCGACTACGCCTTCATGCAGCGGGCGCTGCTCGCCGCCGTCCTGGTCGGCATCACCGCCCCCGCCGTCGGCATCTACCTCGTCCAGCGCCGCCAGGCCCTCATGGGCGACGGCATCGGCCACGTCGCCATGACCGGTGTCGGCCTCGGCTTCCTGTTCTCCTGGTCCCCGGTGTGGATGGCGACGCTCGTCTCCGTCCTCGGCGCCGTCTTCATGGAACTGGTCCGCTGGTACGCCAGGACCCGCGGCGACATCGCCCTCGCGATGCTCTTCTACGGCGGTATGGCCGGCGGCGTGATGTTCATCAACCTCGCCCCCGGCGGCTCCACCACGAACCTCTCCTCGTTCCTCTTCGGCTCCCTGTCCACGGTCTCCGAGTCGGACGTGACCGCGATCTGCCTGCTGGCCGCGTTCGTGGTCGCGATCACCGTCGGTCTGCGCCGGCAACTGTTCGCGGTCAGCCAGGACGAGGAGTTCGCCCGGGTGACGGGCCTGCCGGTGCGGTTCCTCAACCTGCTCACGGCGGTCACGGCCGCGGTCACGGTCTCCGTCGCGATGCGCGTGGTCGGCCTGCTGCTGGTGAGCGCGCTCATGGTGGTGCCGGTCGCGGCGGCCCAGCAGCTCACCCGCAGCTTCGCCGCCACCTTCGCGATCGCCGTCGCGATCGGCGTGAGCGTGACCATCGGCGGCACGGTCACCTCGTACTACCAGGACGTGCCGCCCGGCGCGACGATCGTGCTGCTGACCATCGCCGCGTTCATCGCGCTGACCGTGCTGGCCGCCCCGCTGGCCCGCCGCCGGGCCCGGGCCCTGGCCGCCGCGCACCCCGGCGGCGACCCCGCCGAGTGCGCCATTCCGGCCAGCCGCACGGCAGGTGACACGGTCGGCGCCTGACCGCCCTCCGCCCGGACTGGCACAATGGCCCGGGCAGAGGCCACAGATGAGGAGGCATCCCCGTGACGACCGCAGGACCACCCGTGAAGGGCCGCTCCACCCGGCAGCGTGCCGCCGTGGCGGCCTGCCTCCAGGAGGTCGACGAGTTCCGCAGCGCGCAGGAACTCCACGACATGCTCAAGCACAAGGGCGACTCGGTCGGGCTCACCACGGTCTACCGCACCCTCCAGTCCCTCGCCGACGCCGGCGAGGTCGACGTCCTGCGCACCGCCGACGGCGAGTCCGTCTACCGCCGCTGCTCCACCGGCGATCACCACCACCACCTGGTCTGCCGCAGCTGCGGCAAGGCGGTGGAGGTGGAGGGCCCGGCGGTGGAGAAGTGGGCGGAGGCCATCGCGGCGGAACACGGCTACGTCAACGTGGCCCACACGGTGGAGATCTTCGGCACCTGCGCGGAGTGCGCTGCGGTGTAGCGCAGCCGCGGGCAGTCGCCCCGCCAGCCGCGGGCAGTCGTGCCTCCCCCAGTGCCTTAAAGGCCTGGGAGGTGCCCCCATCGGCATGGGTGGGCGCGACGGCACCCCGCAACCGCCGGGCAGCGCGAACACCCCCGCCCGGCCCCCCCGTCACACGCGGGCCAGATGCCGATCGAGCAGAGCCCGCAGGCGCTGGAGGTCCTCCTCGCCACGCAGCCCGCGCTTGGGCTCGACCTCCAGCACCAGAACGCCCGGGTCACGACTGAGCAGCACCATGTGCTCGGAAGTCTCGCGGTAACCGCGGAACAGCGTCCAGCGCTGCACCACCGTCGTGTGCTCGGTCTCGACCGTGATCCCGGCATCGGTCACCGTGACGCGGTACTCGCCCTGCCACGAGACGGCCCGGAACACCTGGCCGGCCTGGAGCCGGGGCGTGCCCCAGATCAGGACCGCGGTCAGCAGCGAAAGCGCGGTCAGCACCGCGGCGTCCGCCCCTCCGAGCGCGGTGAACGCGGCGAATCCGGCGAACAGCACGACGAACATCCACCGTACCGGCGCCAGCCCTCGCACACGTGCACGCGTCTGGATGCCCCGGAGGATGTCGGTGCGCGTCGGCCGGTAGACCAGTTCGACGGCATCGGTGCCCCTGTCCTGAATGGTGTCCCGCCCCTGGTGATCCATGAGGCGGGACCCTAACGTCCCGCGTCCCGGCGTCAGCCGTCGGGCTGCGTGCCCTCCATGGCCAGCAACTCCTCGTTCGGGATCGCCCCGCCGAACCGCCGGTCCCGGGAGGCGAACTCCAGGCACGCCCGCCACAGGTCACGGCGGTCGAAGTCCGGCCACAGCACGTCCTGGAAGACCATCTCGGCGTAGGCGCTCTGCCACAGCAGGTAGTTGGACGTGCGCTGCTCACCGCTCGGCCGCAGGAACAGGTCCACGTCCGGCATGTCCGGGTAGTACATGTACTTCTGCAGGGTCTTCTCGGTGACCTTCGACGGGTCGAGCCGCCCGGCCTTCACGTCCTCCGCGAGCGCCTGCGCGGCGTCGGCGATCTCCGCGCGCCCGCCGTAGTTCATGCAGAAGTACAGCGTCAGCCGGTCGTTGTCCTTCGTCTGCTCCTGGGCGACCTGGAGCTCCTTGGCCACCGACTTCCACAGCTTGGGCATCCGCCCCACCCAGCGCACCCGGATGCCGAGCTCGTCGAGGGTGTCGCGCGTCTTGCGGATGAAGTCCCGGTTGAAGTTCATCAGGAAGCGCACCTCGTCCGGCGACCGCTTCCAGTTCTCGGTGGAGAAGGCGTACAGCGAGATCGCGCCGACCCCCATCTCGACCCCGCCCTGGAGCACGTCCAGCACCCGCTCGGCACCGACCTTGTGCCCCTCGGTGCGCGGCAGCCCCCGCTCCTTCGCCCACCGCCCGTTGCCGTCCATGACGATCGCCACATGCTTGGGGACCAGTTCCCCGGGGATCTTCGGAGGCCGCGCGCCGGACGGGTGCGGTTCCGGCGTCCTGTACTCCTGGCGCTGACGCCCCAGGAACCCGCGTACCACCATGTGTCTCTCGTCTCCTCGTGCTTACTTCTCGACGTACCTCAGCGAGCGCAGCCCGCGCTCCAGGTGCCAGTGCAGGTAGGCGGACACCAGCCCGCTCCCCTCCCGGACGTACCGCGCCTCGCACGCGTCCGCGGTCTCCCAGTCTCCCGTAAGCAGCGCGCCGAGGAGTCCCAGGGCCTGCGGCGAGGGTACGACGCTGCCGGGCACCCGGCAGTCGACGCAGACGGAACCGCCGGACGCGACCGAGAAGAACCGGTTCGGCCCGGGCATCCCGCACTTCGCGCAGTCGGTGAAGCTGGGCGCGTACCCGTTGACGGCGAGGGAGCGCAGCAGGAACGCGTCGAGCACGAGATGCGGCGCGTGCTCGCCCCTCGCCAGCGTCCGCAGGGCCCCGACCAGCAACAGGTACTGCTGCACCGCCGGCTCGCCCTCGTGGTCGGTGAACCGCTCGGCGGTCTCCAGCATGGCGGTGCCCGCGGTGTACCGCGCGTAGTCGGTGACGATCCCGCCGCCGTACGGCGCGATCGTCTCGCTCTGCGTGCACAGCGGCAGGCCGCGCCCGACCAGCTCGCTCCCCTTCGAGAAGAACTGCACGTCCACGTGCGAGAACGGTTCGAGACGCGCGCCGAACTTCGACTTCGTCCGGCGCACGCCCCTCGCCACCGCGCGTACTCGTCCGTGACCGCGCGTGAGCAGTGTGATGATCCGGTCCGCCTCACCCAGCTTCTGGGTGCGCAGCACGATGCCGTCGTCGCGGAACAGACTCATGGCATCCATTGTCGCCCACGTTCACGGCACCTCCCCCCGGCTCCGGGCATTGGCGTACGCCGTCGCCGCGTGCAGCCGCTCGGCGGGCGTGGCGCGCCGTACGGCACGGGGGTCGGCGTCCCACTCCCGGCCGCCGCCGTACGGTCTCAGCTGGACGTAGGGCCCCTCATGCCCCATGACGACGCCGATCCGCTCGGTCCTGGTGTCCACGACATACGCGCCGACGGGCGGCTTCACCGCATCACCGCCGCCACGATCCGCCGCGCGGTCTCCACGGAACACCGTCCCAGTTCGACGAGCGGACAAGGCGCCTCCCGCGCAAGACTCACCGGGTCCAGCCCCAGTGACGGCAGGGAAATTCCGGCCTTCGCGAGTGCCGCCCGCAATTCCTTCACCACTTCCTCCGCTTCTTCGACGCAGAGCGCCGAGTGTCGTGCCTCCACGGTGATCCCCTCGCTTTTTCGTTTTCACTCTTCGCACCTCAAGAATGCCGTGCCACATCTACACTCGGCAGGAGGCTGTGCGCTACAAGCGCGGGTCAGTACAAGGGGGTTGGCCATGGCCAATGGTTCGCGCCAGGCGGCGTGGGAGTTCTTCGGCACGGAACTGAAGCGGCGGCGCGAGGACGCCGGGTTCACGCAGGTGGAGCTGGGTGCGCGGGTGTTTGTGTCCGGCGGCTACATCGGCCAGTTCGAACAGGCGATTCGCAAGCCGCAATTGGACGTGGCGCAGCGGATTGACGGGGTGCTGCAAACCGACGGTATTTTCGAGCGGCTGTGCCGGAAGCTGATTGACGATCGGCGGTACGCGGATTACTTCGCGAAGGCGGCAGAACTGGAAGCGCTGGCGACGAAGATCTGCGACTTCGCACCCGCGCTTGTACCGGGCCTGTTGCAGACGCCGGAGTACGCACGGGCGGTGACGCTTGCGATGAACCCATTCGCATCGGACGCATGCATCGAGGACAAGGTGTCCGGCCGAATGGAGCGCCAGCGCATCCTCAGCGACGCGACACGGCCGGTCTATTGGGTCATCCTTCATGAGCACGTGCTGCGTGTCCCGGTCGGCGGAGCCGCTGCGATGATGTGGCAGCTGGAACACCTGGTGGCGCTCGCGTCGAAACGAACGGTGTTGGTGCAGGTACTGCCGTACGTGGCCGGCGCGTACGCGGTCATGAACGGAACACTGCGGCTCATGGAGTTCGAGGACGCGCCGCCAACGGCCTATACAGAGGCTGTGTATTCGGGGAATCTGCTGGACGATCTGGCTGTGGTGAAGCGTGTGACCGAGACATACGATCTGATCAGGGCCGCCGCACTTCCGCCGGAGGCGTCCCTGGCCCTGATCGAGTCGGCAGCGGAGGACTTCAGACGATGCGAGAGTACGAGCTGAGTAACGCACGCTGGCGCAGGAGCAGCCACAGCGACGGCAACGGTGGCGAGTGCGTCGAAGTCGCCTCCGACTTCCCCGGCGCCGCCCGCTGGCGCAAGAGCACGTACAGCGACGGCAATGGAGGTAGCTGTCTCGAAGTCGCCGCCGGACTCCCCGGCGTCGTGCCCGTCCGGGACAGCAAGGTGGACGGCGGACCGGTGATCGTCGTCGGGTCGGTGGCCTGGGCGAAGTTCATAGGCGGCATCGGCCGCTAATAGGCCCTGGCCGCAGGCGAATTGACGTGGACGGCCGCTCGCCGTCCGACGTATCGTGCGTCCGCGCGCGATCTTCCGCGGGTGATCTCCGTTCTACCGCCCGTGGGGGGCCGTCGTCATGCTCGCTTCCAAGGATGGGCTCAGCCCGCATCCACCGCTGCCCGGCAACACTCCGCCACTCGCTCCACAGGGCCTCCTCATCGCCGTGGTGGCGGCGTTCGCGGCCGCCGCGCTCAGCGACCTGTTCGCCGTGTACACCGGCGTCCGGCTCCGCGCGGTGGTCGACGGCGATGTGACCGCCACGACCGTGTCGGACCTGGAGTCCGCGTACTCGCTGTACGAGAACGCGGGGCGGGTCCAGGTGGCCACGAGTCTGCTCTGCGTGGTGCTCTTCATCACCTGGTTCTTCCTGATGCGCCGCCGCACCGGGCCCCTGGCGCCGGACCGGTTCCGCATGGGGTCCGGGTGGGCGATCGGCGCGTGGTTCGTCCCCGTGGCCAACCTGTGGCTGCCGTACCGCGTCGCGGTCGACATGTGGGGTGCCTGCACACCGCTGCCGACCGAGGGGGAATCGCGCCAGGTGCCGACGTGGCCGGTGAACCTGTGGTGGAGCCTGTTCGTCGGAACGGTCCTGCTCGGCCGGTACGCCTCCGCACGCCTCGACATGACCGACTCGCTCACCGGGCTCAGCGACGCCGTGACGCTGTACCTCGCCGTCGACCTCCTGTACGCCGTCACCGCCGGGGCCGCTGTGCTGTTCACGGTACGGCTGACAGCCCTTCAGCGGCTGAAGGCGACCCAGGGACCGTACTGGACGCCGGTCGAGGTGTGACCGTCAGTCGGGGCGTGTGCCTGAACGGAGTGCACACGCCCCGTCGGGCCACTCGCTTCTTTGCCCGTGTCGTGCTTCCGCGGGGGAGAAGCGAGCGAGCGGCCGGAAGAGAGGGGAGCAACTCTCCGATCCCCACCCCAACCACCACATGAGGGCCTCCCCCAGGACACCCCCTTCGAAAACCGTGAACACTTCGGCCCGAAGTGTTCACGGTTTTCGACACCCCCACCCCCACCACGGACCACCACCCACCGTCCGCCGCTGAGCCGCCCCCGCGTGCAGGCGACCGCGCGGTCTCCCGCTTCCTCGCCACCGGCGAACGTCCCCGGCGGGACGTGTACTGCCGCTAGATGAATGAGTCCGATGTTTGTGCTGGCCGCGACCATGGCGAAGGGCGCCCGTTGGCTCGTGTGTGACTACCAGCCTGGACGCCCTTCT